>SLNF01000086.1 GCA_007133145.1 Nitriliruptorales bacterium | reverse complement strand
GGCCTCGTGCAGCGAGCCCGTCTCGAGGTCGGCGTCGAGGACCCCCGCGAGGTCGCCGTGCAGCGCCGACCGCTCGATCGACATCGGCGTGCCGTTCGCGAGCCGGACCCGCCGCACGACGACGACCTCGTGGCGCGCCGAGAGGCGGAGCTCGGCGACCTCGACCTCCGAGGGCTCCTCACGGCCGAGGGAAAGCAACCGGGAGGACGGCTCGAAGCCCCGGCGGTACATCTCGTCGGTGAACGACAGGAGGCTGTTCATCTTGCGCCGCACCGGGTCGTGGGCCACGAAGGTGCCCCGTCCGGGCATGCGGGTGACGAAGCCCGCGTGGACGAGGGACTGCACCGCCTGGCGGGCGGTCATCCGGCTGACGTCGAACTCCTCGCAGAGCTCGGCATCGGAGGGCAGCTTGTCGCCGGGCTGCATGGTCGCGATGCGCTCGCGCAACGAGCGCTCGATCATGACGTAGCGGGGCTCGCGGGCCCGTGGCATCACGTCTCCTCCTCAGGCCTTCAGCCTACCCCCGCCCGCAACGCCGGTACGGGACGTCGCGCCGCGGTCGGGCCGCCGACGACGGGCCGGCCGCCTGACCGGGGTCAGCGCAGGAAGCCCCGGGGGTTCTGCGCCGCCCCGTTGACCCGCACCTCGAAGTGCAGGTGCGTGCCGGTGCAACTGCCGGTGCAGCCCATCCCGCCGAGGCGCTGGCCCTGGCTCACCGACTGCCCCGGGCTCACCGAGATCGACGAGAGGTGGGCGTAGAGGGTGACGACCCCACCACCGTGGCTCACCATCACGGTGTTGCCGTAGCCGCCCTGCCAGCCGGCGCTCGAGACCGTCCCCGCGCGGGCGGCGGTGATCGGGCTGCCGTGGCCCGCAGCGATGTCGATGCCGGCGTGCAGGCGACCCCACCGCGGTCCGTACTCGCTCGTGACCGTCCCCGACGCCGGCCAGGCCCAGCTGCCGCTCGAGGCCGGGGGTGGATCGTCGCCACCACCCGACGTCGCCTCGCCGTTGCCGCCACCGCCGCTACCCCCGTCGTCGGCGGCGGCGGAGCGGTCGGCGCGCTCGGCGACGCGGCGGCTCTCGGCCTGCTCGGCCTGCTCGGCCTCCTCGGCGGCACGACGGGCGGCCTGGGCGATCTCGCGCTCCTCGCTCGCGAGATAGGCGGCGTGGTCGTGCAGCTCCTCGACGCCGGCCTCGGCCTCGGCGAGGGCCATCGCCTGGTCCTCGCGGAGCTCCTCGACCTCGGCGAGGAGGGCCCGCTGCTCCTCCTTGACCCGCTCGAGCGCGGCGCGCTCCTCCTCGAGACGGTCGGCCTGCGCACTGATCGCCACGGCGCTCGCCCCGAGCGCCTCGAAGCTCTCGCGGTCGCTGCGCGCGAGGACGCCGAGGATCGTGCTGCGACCGATGACCTCGCTGACCGACGTCCCCGTCAGCAGCGCCTGCACGGAGTCGTCGCCGTTCTGCATGTAGATGCGCGCGACGCGCTCGCCGGTGGCCTGCCGCTGCTGCTCGGCGTCGCCGATGAGCGCGCGGAGCTCGTTCTCGGCGTCGTCGACCGCGATCTCCTGGCGCTCGACGGCGAGCTCGGCCTCGGTGACCGCCCGGAGGACGTCCTCGACCCGCTCCTCGGCAACGGCGAGGGCCTCGGCCTCGTCGTCGCGCTGTGCCCGGGCCTCGTCGAGCTGCTCGCGCACCTCGGCGAGCTCCGCGCGCGTCTCCTGCAGACGGGTCGCCTCGGGATTGGCGAGCGCCGCGGGGGCGAGAAGGACGAGGAGCACCACGACGAGCGCGAAGGGCAGCGCGCGGCCGCGCCGTTTGGCATGCCGCATCGTCCCGATCACTCCAGTGTCGTCTGCGGGCCCGCTCCGCGGGACGTCTGGGGAAGTCCGCCGCCGCGGAAGACTAGCGGACGAACCAGGGCTGAGCGAACCATGGGGGTGTCCGATGGGGATGGTTGTCCGCCGGTTCCCGCACGGCGCAGGGGGAGGCCCGCACCTGGTCCGCTACGATGGCGGCGCTCATGCGTCGCCTCCGTCTGCTGCCCGGCCGCGGCGCCGAGGGGGAAGCCGTCGCGCCCGACTGGCAACGCTACGCCCTCATCGCCGCGGCCGTCGTCGTCGTCCTCGCCCTCGTCGTCGTGGGCTTCCGCCTCGCGCGCCCCGGGGTCCTGCCGGGCACGACGCTCGACGGGTACGCCGTCGGCGGACTCGACGAGGCGCGGCTCGGCGAGGTGGTCGACGCCCTCGCCGAGGAGCAGGCCGACGAGTCGGTCGAGATCACCGCCGTCGGCGACGACGGGGCGACGGCGACCCTTCGGGCCTCCCGCGGCGAGGTCGGCGAAGCCCTCGACATCGAACGCACGGTGACGGGGGTCTGGCGCCGCGGCCGCCAGCTCAACCCCTTCGCCGCCCTCACGGACCATCTCCGGGCCTTCGGTGACGGCGTCACGGTGCGGTCGGTCCGCGACCTCGACGAGGACACCTTCGAGCGGTGGAGCGCCGAGGCCCACGCCGAGCTCGAACAGGAGCCGACGAAGGGCGACCTCGCGATCACCGGCACGACGGTGCGCGTCACGCCGCCCGAGCCAGGCCTGGCGATCGAGCGGGACGCGCTCGAGGAGCGCACCCTCGACGCGCTCGCCGAGGTCGGCGGCGCGCAGGTCGAGGTGCCCGCCGCCGAGGAGCCGCCCGAGGGCGACCCCGCCGCGCTCGAGGCACTCGCGCAGGAGGCCGAACGCGCGGTGTCCGGGCCGGTGAGGCTCACCCGGGAGGAGGCCGCGCTCGAGCTTGGCGCCGAGGCGGTCGGCACGCTGCTGGAGGTCGAGTGGGACGGCGAGGACGCCGCCCTCGTCGTCGACGCCGAGGCCCTCGACGACGAGGTCGACGACGACCTGCGCGAGGCCCTCGAGACCGAGCCCACCGACGCCGAGATCCGTCTCTCCGGCGGGGAGGTCGTCATCGAGGAGTCCGTCGAGGGCTTCGGCTTCGATGCCGAGCTGGCCGCCGGTCAGCTCGTCGAGGTCGCCACCTCCGAGGCCAGCGACGGCGAGACCCCCCGCGAGGCCGAGCTCGACGGTGAGACCACCGAACCCGACCGCACGACCGCCGACGCCGAGGAGCTCGGCATCACCGAGCAGGTCGCGACGTTCACGACGAACCACCAGGCGGGGCAATCGCGCGTGCAGAACATCCAGCGCATGGCCGACCTCGTCGACGGCGTCGTCCTCGAGCCCGGCGAGGAGTTCAGCCTCAACGAGCACGTCGGCCCCCGCACGCGCGAGGGCGGCTTCACCGACGGCGGGGTGATCGTCGGCGGCGAGTTCCAGACCGCCGTGGGCGGGGGGGTGAGCCAGTTCGCCACGACGTTCTTCAACGCCGCGTTCTTCGGTGGCTACGAGATCCTCGACCACCAGCCGCACAGCTACTACATCGGCCGCTACCCCGAGGGGCGCGAGGCGACGCTGAACTACCCCGACATCGACGTCGCGATCCGCAACGACAGCCCCTACGGCCTGCTCATCGCCACGAGCTACAGCGCGACGTCGATCACCGTGTCGATGTGGGGCACCGACTGGGTCGACGTCGAGGCCCGCACCTCCGGGCGGCGCAACGTCACCGCCCCGCCGGTGCAACACCGCGAGAACGAGTCGCTCACCCCGGGCAGCGAACGCGTCGTGCAGTCGGGCCGGCAGGGCTTCACCGTGTCCTACACCCGCGTCCTCGACTACCACGACGGCGGCCGCGACGAACAGACGTGGACGCACACCTACCGCCCCGAGCCGCGCATCATCGAGCGCAACACCAGCGACCCCGAGCCCGAGCCCGAGCCGGCCTCCCCCGAGCCCGAGGAGCCGGAGACCGGAGGGGACAATGGCGACGACGGCGGCGGCTCCGAGCCCGACGATGACGGGAACGGGGCGTGAGCGAGCCTCCTCAACGCGGCAGCGCGACAACTGAGCGCGGTGGCGGGGAGGCCGGGCGCCGGTGAACACCGCCGCGGGCCTCGGCCTCGTCCTCCTGCTCATCGGCCTCAACGGCTACTTCGTCGCCGCGGAGTTCGCCTTCGTCGCGGCGCGCCGCACCCACCTCACCGACGCCGCTTCGCGGGGGGACCGCCGGGCCGGACGCGCCCTCGCGGTCCTGCGCAGGCTCTCGTTCATGCTCTCGGGCGCCCAACTCGGCATCACCGCGACCTCCCTGCTCGTCGGCTTCGTCGCCGAGCCGACGCTCGGGCGGGCGCTGCGCCCCGCGCTCGCGCTGCTCGGCGTGCCCGAGGCGGCCTCGGTCGGCGTGTCGCTCACCCTCGCGCTCATCCTCGCGACCGCCGTGCAGATGGTGTTCGGCGAGCTCGCGCCGAAGAACCTCGCGATCGCGCGGCCCGAGCCGTTCGCGCGCGCGCTCGCGCCGAGCACGCTGTGGTACCTGCGGCTGGCCGGACCGGTGATCCGCTTCTTCGACGGCGCCTCGAACGGGCTGCTGCGCCTGCTGCGGATCGAGCCGGTCGAGGAGCTCGAGGGCGGCGTCGACCACGACGAGCTCGAGCACATCATCGAGGCCTCCGGGCGGCAGGGCAGCCTCTCGCCGGACCAGACCGCGCTGCTCGCCCGCGCGATCGACTTCCGTGACCTCCGCGCCGCCGACGCCATGGTGCCCCGCACCGCCGTCGTCGCCGTCGACGTCGCGGCGAGCTGCGAACAGCTGCGCGCGCTCGCGCACGACAGCGGACACAGCCGCTTCCCCGTCGTCGGCGACGGGCTCGACGACGTGCGCGGCGTCGTCCACGCCAAGGACGTCCTCGGCGTCGCCCACGCCGCCCGCCGACAGACCCCGGTGACCGCGCTCATGGGCGAGCCCCTCGCGGTGCCCGAGTCGGCGCCGCTGCGCGCCCTGCTCACCGACCTGCGCGACGCCGGCACCGCCCTCGCCCTCGTCGTCGACGAGCACGGCGGGATTGCAGGCGTCGTCACCCTCGAGGACGTCGTCGAGGAGCTCGTGGGCGAGATCCGCGACGAGCACGACCGCGTCGAGCCCGAGGTCGTCGCCCTGGCCGGGGGGCGCTTCCTCGTGCCCGGCTCGTGGCGCCTCGACGAGACCGTGCGCGACACCGGGATCCGGCTGCCCGACGGGGACTACGAGACCCTCAGTGGGCTCGTCATGGCCTCACTCGAGCGCCTGCCCCGCGTGGGCGACGAGGTCGTCCTGCCGACCGCACGGCTGCGCGTCCTCGCCCTCGACGGTCACGCCGTCGGCCGTCTCGTCCTCGCCCCCCGTCGGGCCGATCCCCCGGAGCGTGCGCGATGAGCACCTCCACGGCGCTGCTCGTCGGCCTCGCGCTCCTGCTCGCCAACGGCTTCTTCGTCGCCGCGGAGTTCGCCCTGCTCGCCGCGCGTCGTTCGAAGATCGAGCAGCTCGCCGAGGGGGGCTCTGGCAGCGCCCGGCAGGCCCTCGCCGGCCTCCGCGAGCTCTCGCTCATGCTCGCCGGCGCGCAGCTCGGGATCACCATGGCCTCCCTCGGGCTCGGCGCGACCGCCGAGCCGGCGCTGCACCACACCCTCGACGCCGTGCTCGCCGACACCGCCGTGCCACGACCGGTCTCGGCGACGCTCTCGCTCGTGCTCGCGCTCGGGGTCACCGTCTTCCTGCACATGGTCGTGGGGGAGATGGCGCCGAAGTCCTGGGCGATCGGCAGCCCCGAGCGTGCGGTGACCCTGCTCGCGCGACCCTTCCGCCTCTTCGTCACCGTCCTGCGACCCTTCATCCGCCTGCTCAACGGGGCGTCGAACCTCGTCGTGCGCGGCCTCGGTGTCGAGCCGCAGGACGAGCTCGCGCAGGTCCACGCGCCCGCCGACCTCGCCCTCCTGCTCGAGGAGTCCGCCCGCCGCGGGCAGATCGACACCGACGAGCAGGCCCTGCTCACGCGGGCGCTCGAGCTCTCCGGGCTCGACGCCGAGGCGGCGATGGTCCCCCGCCGGGAGGTCGTCGCCGTGCCCGCCGACGCCGACATCGACGCCCTCGAGCGGATCGCGGGCGAGAGCGGGCGGTCCCGCCTTCCGGTCTATGAGGGCGAGCTCGACGTCGTCATCGGCGTCCTCCACGTCAAGGACCTCCTCGGCGTGCGCGACGAGGCCCGCGCGACCCTCCGCGCCGCGAGCCTCGCCTCCCCCGCACTCGTCGTCCCCGAGAGCCGTCCGGTCGAGGCACTCATGCGCGACATGCGCGACGCCCGCCAGCACCTCGCGGTCGTCGTCGACGAGTTCGGCGGCTTCAGCGGCCTCGTCGCCCTCGAGGACCTCCTCGAGGAGCTCATCGGCGACTTCGAGGACGAGACGGACCGCCGCGCGGAGGTCACCCAACGCTTCGACGGCGCGGTCCTCGTGCCCGGGTCGCTGCGCCCCGACGAGCTCACCGCCCACGTCGGGGTCACCCTGCCCGACGGACCGTGGGAGACCATCGCGGGTTACCTCACCGCCGTGCTCGGGCGGCTGCCGGTCGTCGGCGATGCCGTGGAGCGCGACAGGTTCCGGGTGGAGGTCACCCAGATGGACGGCCACCGCGTCACCGAGCTCGCAGTGCGGCTGCGCTGAGCGCGCCCGCCTGACTCGACGTAGGCGGACGTCCGCGGCTCGGCTTCCCCGCGCGTGCCGTGGGATCGGCCTGCGGCTCAGCCGGTTGGGCGGACCGCGCCGGAGTAGCCGCCGCGGTTGATCGACGTCGTCCGGACGCTGAGGCCGGTGCGCGGGGACTCGACCATCGACCCACCGCCGACGTACATGCCGACGTGGTGGACGGGGCTGCCGAAGCAGACGATGTCGCCGGGGCGGAGCTGGTCCCGGCTCACGCGGGGCAGGCCCGAGCACTGCGCGCCGGAGGTCCGCGGGATCGACACGCCCGCCTGGCGGTACGACCACGAGGTCAGCCCCGAGCAGTCGAAGCCTCCGGGGCTTGCGCCGCCCCACACGTAGGGGGTGCCGATCTGTCCCATCGCGGCGTTGACCGCGGCGCCCGCCGCGCCCGACGGCGACCCGGCCTGGCTGCCACCGCTCGAGCGCGAGGCGCTGTCGGAGCCGGTCCGCGAGCCCCCATCGCCGCCGCCCGATTCGGTCGTCGAGGCGGTCGGCCCGCCGCCGCCGGCCGCGGCCAGGGTCGTCGCCGCCGCGGCGGCCGATGCCGCCGGTCTGCCGCCCTCGAGGAGCCGTCCATGAACGCAACTGCGCACAGCACCGTCCTGATCGCCTGCGAGATTCTGCGGCCGGACCTGGACCGGCTCCAGGCGAAGATCGCGCCGCACGTGAGCATCCACTACCTCGACCAGGACCTGCATCGCCAGCCCCAGCGCATGGCCGCGATCCTCCAGGATGTCATCAACCGCCACGGCGGTGACGCCGGGCGGATCGTGATGGGCTACGGCCTCTGCTGCAACGGCGTGGTGGGCATCCGGGCGCATCGCCAGCAACTCATCATCCCGCGTATCCATGACTGCATCACGCTCTTTCTCGGCTCGCGCAAGGACTACGAGTGCCAGTTCAAACAGTGCCCCGGCACGTATTACCTGACCGAGTCGTGGATCGAGCACGACAAGGACCCGCTGGGCACCATGCGGAAGGAATACACCCCCAAACTCGGCCGCGAGATGGCCGAATGGGGCATGCGCGAGGAAATGAAGCACCAGGTGCGCATCGCGCTGGTTGAAAGCGGCACCGGCGACGGCGTGCCCGAGTGCGTCCGCCGGCGCGCCAGGGAGAACGCCGAGTTCTTCGAAAAACAATACGAGGAGCTTCGCGGCAAGCCCGAGTTCCTCCAGCGCCTGCTG
>SLNF01000334.1 GCA_007133145.1 Nitriliruptorales bacterium | reverse complement strand
ACGGCGAGCGTGGCCCGCGAGGGGGGACCGCAGGAGCCCGCCGAGCCAAGCGAGGCCCACGGCGCCGCCGGCGCAGGCAGCGTCGCCGAGGAGGAGATCGCCACGGCGCTGCGTGCGGAGCGCGACGCGGTCCGTCGGCGGGCCGAGGGGGAGGCCGCGAGGGCCCGCCGGCTCGAGGAGCGGCTCGCGCACGCCGAGGAGCGCGTCGCCGCGCTCACCGAGGAGCGCGACCTGCTGCGTCGCGAGCTCACCGACCTTCAGCGCCAGCACCGGCGTCGCGTCGCGCGGCTGCGCGAGCGTGTGCGCGAGGCCGACGCCGCGCGGCAGGGCGTGGAAGGACAGCGCGCCTGGCTCGTCGACGAGGTCGAGGGGCTCCTCGGTCGCCTGCGGGCGCACGGTGAGATGCCGCCCGAGCGCGGGCCGGAGGTGCTCGAGGAACCCGAGCAGCGGGCGGGACCGGCGGCTGGGACCCTGCCGAGGGAGGCACCCTCCGCCGAGGCCGGGAGGCCCTGCACGTTGCCGAAGGGGCTGTCGCGGGAGCATCCCGATGGGGTGCGCTCGCTGCTGCGGGTGCCCGGGCTGCGGTGCGTCATCGACGGCTACAACGTCACGAAGCACCCCCATGGACAGCCGATCGCCGACCTCGCGACGCAGCGTCGCTGGCTCGTCGCCCTCGCCGGGGCCGTCGCCGCACGTTTCGGTCCGCGCGTCGTCGTCGTCTTCGACGGCGCCGACGAGGCCCCCTCGGCGGAGACCGCCCCGCGCGACGTGCTCGTGGTGTTCAGCGACAGCGACGAGACCGCCGACGACCGTATCGTCGACCTCGTCGCCGCGCTCGACACCGACGAGCCGGCGCTCGTCGTCACCAGCGATCGCGAGCTCGCCGAGCGGGTCGCCCCCGCCGGTGTCGACGTCGCCTCGACCCCGGCCTTCCTCGCCGCGGTCGACGGCTGAGGCGCTGTCGCACCCCAGCCGTACCGTCGGGGTCGTCCGCGGCGACCGTCGCCGCCACCGACAAGGAGCTTCCCCATGCGCATCGACTGCACCGACTGCGCCTCCGCCGACACCGACGCCTGCGCCGACTGCGTCGTGACCTTCCTCGTCGACCGCGACGAGCGGCAGCGGATCCTCGACCTCGACACCGCCCGCGCGTTGCGTGTCCTCGGCGAGGAGGGGCTCGTGCCGGTCCACCGCCACGCCCACCAACGCGAGGCGGGCTAGCGGCGTTGCCGGGCCGCGCGGGGCGCCGGACAATGGCGCTGCGAGAGCGGAGGAGAGCTGGTGGCTGAAGGGCGGTCCGTGCAGGCCCCCCCGGGGCTGCGCGACCCGCGGCCCGCCCTGCGCCTCGTCCTCGTCCTGCTCGTGGCCGCGGGGTTCGCCGCCGCGCTGTGGCGCCCCTTCGCGCCGACGCTCGCCGGGGTCGCCGACGCCGATCGGTGGTTCGACGCGGCCCATCTCGCGCAGGTCGAGGCCTACCGCGGGCCGCGCTACCTCGTCGGGCTCGTGGTGCTCCTGCTGCGGGTGGGTGTGCCGCTCGCTGTCGCGCTCACCCCGCCGGGGCGCCGACTCGTCGCCCGCCTCGGGTCCCACCTCGGCTGGCACCGGCCGGCCCTCGCCGCGGGCGGCATCGTCCTCGCCGTCGTCGTCGCCACCGACCTGCTCGTCCTGCCCTGGCAGTTCTGGGCGTCCTACGTCCACGATGGGGCCTTCGGGCTGCGCACCCAGGGGCCGTGGGGGTGGTGGCGCGACTGGATCGTGACCGCGCTGCCACCCTGGCTGCTCGCCGGGGGGCTGACCGTCGCCGGTTTCGCCCTCGCGGCGCGACTGCCGCGGGCCTGGCCAGAGGTTGGCGCGGTCGCGGCCGCCGGCGCGGTCGTGGCCATCGTCACGCTCTCGCCCCTCGTGCTCGAGCCGCTCACGCTGCGCACGGCGCCGCTCGAGGACGGTCCCCTGCGCGAGGAGGTCGCGCGCGTGGCCGCGGCGGCCCAGCGCCCCGACGCCGAGATCGTTGTCGCCGACGCGAGCCGCCGCACGACCCGACAGAACGCCTACGTCTCGGGGCTGGGCGCCACTCGCCGGATCGTGCTCTACGACACCCTCGTCGACGCCCAGCCGCCGTCGATCGTCGCGCAGGTCGTCGCCCACGAACTCGCGCACGACCGTCACCGTGACCTCACGCGCGGGGCGCTCGCCGGGGGCGCGGCAGTCGCCCTCGCCGTGCTCGGCCTCGGCTGGCTCGTGCGCGCCCGGGTGCGCCGTGGGCTGCAGGAGCGCGACGCCGATCCCCGCAGCGCGGCACTCCTGCTTGCCGTCGTCGTCGTCGCCGTCAACCTCGCCGGCCCCTTCGAGCGGGCGTTGAGCCGCGAGGTCGAAGCCGCCGCCGACCTCGGGGGGCTCGAGCTCACCGCCGACCCATCGTCCTACCTTGCTCAGCGCGAGGTCGTCGCGCGCGCGAACCTCACCGACCCGGACCCGCCAGCCTGGGTTCGCCTGCTGTGGTCGACCCACCCGCCGGTCGTCGAGCGCCTCGAGCTCGGTGCGCGCTGGCCTGTGCCGTGGTCGGGGCCGATGGCCTCGCCGCTCGCGGGCTCAGGTGGGAGCGCTCCCAGCCTCGACGGTGAGGCCCAGGTCGGCGAGGAAGCGCCCGGCGACCGCTGACCAGGTGAAACGCTGCTCGACGAGGGCGCGTCCGGCGCGGCCCATCGCCGCAGCACGCCCGTCGTCGCTGATGATCCCGACGATCGCCTCGGCGATGCGCCCGGGGTCGGTGCCGTCGACGAGGAGGCCGCTGACCCCGTCGGCAAGGGCCTCGGGGCTGCCGCCGCTGTCCCCGGCGATCACCGGTCGGGCGCAGGCCTGGCCCTCGAGGAAGACGACCCCGAAGCCCTCCTGCTCCAGACCCGCCCAGCGGCTGCGGTTGGGATGGGCGAGGACGTCCATCGCCGCGACGTGGGCGGGCAGCTCGCTCGCGGCCACCGCGCCGGTGAGCACGACGCGGCCCGGACCCTGCGCGCGGGCGGCCCGCTCGAGCCGCGGCCGCAGCCGCCCGTCGCCGACGAGCAGGAGCCGGGCCTCCGGCAGGTGCTCGCGCACGAGCGGCATCGCGGCGAGCAGGCGGTCCTGGCCCTTGCGGGGGACGAGCCGGCCGACGCAGCCCACGACCGGGCCGTCACCGAGGCCGAGGCGGCGGCGGACGGGTGCACCGTCGACCGTGGGATGGAAGCGGTCGACGTCGACGCCGTTGGGCAGCAGTCGTACCGGGGGGCCACCGGGACCGAGCAGCCGGCGCAGCTGCTCGGCGGTGTGCTCGCTCACCGCGAAGAGCCCCGGGGCGGCGCCGAGCCCGCCCCGCAGTGCTGCGCCGAAGCCGGGCAGACGGCCAGGGACGGTGAGCTCCGCGCCGTGGGTCACCACGGTCCACGGCAGGTCGAGGCGGGGCCCGAGCACGGCGAGCGGCAGGGGGGAGAGCAGGACGACGACGTCGCTGCGCTCGGCCCGGGCGACGCGCCCGACGAGCGCGGCGGTAGCCCTGGTCGGCAACATGAACCGCGTCGGAGCGCGGTGGACGACGAAGGGCGCCGTCCGGTCGTGGTCCGCGGCATCGGGATGGTCGGCGGCGAGCACCGCGGCGCCCGGGACGTGCGCGGCGAGCTCGGAGGCGAAGCGCTCGATGCCGCCGAGCTGGGGTGGGAAGTCGTTCGTGACGAACAGCACCCGCAGCGGGGCGCCGGCGGAGGGCGGGGCCATGCCGGCGACGCTAGCAGGGGCGCGGGCGCAACGGGGAACGCCGCGGTGGGCCGGGTCCTCTTGGGTGGGGCGTCCCTGCGGGCGGCACGCGGCGGGGCCGCTCAGCGCAGCCGGCGTCCGGTGATCGTCTCGGGCCGGATGCGCACGAAGCGGTCGCGCGTGCCGCGGGCCCAGGGCTGCAGCGGCAGCGCTTGCACCCGCTCGAGCTCCGCCGGGTCGGTCACCTCCTCGGCCTGCCCGCGCACGAGGACGCTCCAGCCCTCCTTCCAGGCGACGTCGACGTCGTCGACCTCGAAGGCGACGTAGGCGTGGCGCACCGCCGCGGCGAACTTCGCGCCCTCCGCGGTGCGGAAGACGACCGCGTCGTCATCGACGGCGTAGTTCACCGGCATGATCGTCGGCCGCCGCCCGTCGTCGGCCACGGCGACTCGTCCCACCCGCGAGGGGTGGCGGCGCAGCAACTCGAGGCAGGTCTCGGGGTCGAGCGCTTCGAGACCCTCGCCGACGCTCATCGACGCACCTCCTCGCGGTCTTGCGCGGGCATCCCCGCCCAGGCTCATCCTTCCCCGGTGCGCGTCCGCCGACAAGGGCTGACAGTGCGCGCCGCCGATCCCGACCTCGGCGCCGCCGATCCCGACTCAGCGCCGCCGCCGTCGGGTTGGCAGGTCCTCCTCGTCGAGCTCGCGGTGGCGGGTTTCGGGCAGGAGGAGGTAGAGCCAGGCGATGAGCGCCACGGGGGCGAAGAGCACGAGTGCTGCGGCGGCGAAGCCGATGATCTCCCAGAGCAGCCCGAAGGCCAGCAGCCCCGCCGAGGCGCCAAGGACCCCCGAGACGGTCAGCCAGCCGGCGACCGTCGCACGGTTCTCGGTGCGGAAGAGCTCGGCGTCGAGCGCGCCGGCGGGCGGGCCGTACGCCGCCTGTCCGCCGAGGGTGAGCGGATAGCCGACGAGCACGGTCCAGCCGCCGAGACCGCTGTAGAGCAGGATCCCGCCCGCGGCGGCGACGCCCATCGCCAGCGCCGAGGTCAGCCGTCGGCCGAGGTGGTCGGCGCCCCAGCGGCCGACGAGCAGCCCGACGAGACCGACCGGGCCGCCGAGCAGTCCCGCGAGGGTGACCATTCCCGTCGACAGGCCGGCGAGTTGCTCGCCGTAGAAGAAGACGTAGGTGTTCGCCGGCCCCGTCACGAGCGCGATGCTGCCGGTGAGCACCATGACGAGCAGCAGCCGCGGGAGCACCGCGGTGGGCACGCGTCCGAGCACCGCGGCGGGCTCGGCGCGCTCGGCCTGCTGGAAGCGGGAGGTCTCCTTGAGCTTGCGCGCGGCCAGCGGCAGGAGCAGCAACGGCACCGCGGCGAGGGCGAAGAGGCCGCGGAAGCCGAGGGCGTCACCGCCGAGGTAGCGCACGATGAGGGTGAGACCGGTGCCGACGGCGTAGCCGGCGGCGATGAGGACGATCGCTGCGGAGCGGTTCTTCGTGTCGGTGTACTCCGCGGCGGTCACCCCCGCGACGGCGTTGGAGGCCGAGAGGAACGGTCGGCCGAGCGCGAAGATCGCAACGAACGCCCAGTAGCTCCACGCCAGGGACGAGGTGGCGGTGAGGGCGAGGCCGATCGTCACCGTCGTGAGGAGCACGGCCCGTCGCCCGAAGCGGTCCGCCGAGCCGGCCACCGCGAGGCTGCCCAGCGATGAGAGCCGGATGATCGCGTAGCCCAACCCGATGACCCCGCCGGAGAGCGCGAGTTGCTCGACGGTGTCGGGGTCGACCGCAGCGGTGCCGAAGGTGTTCGCGACGTCGGAGAGCGCCGCGGCCGGACCGAATTGGGCGAACCCGACGGGCACGGAGATCGCCGCGGCGGTGAGGACCGCAGGCTGGCGCCAACTCGAGGGGCCTGCGGGCTCGCGGCTGTCTGCGCGAGGATGGGGGGGCGCGTCCATGCGTTAGGGTGCTCCCGAGGGTCGGGCGAGGCTCCCGAGACTGTAGCGATCGCAGGGCCGCGCCCGTCGATGCGGTGACGCCGCCGGAAAGGGAACACACGGTGAGGATCTGGCCTGGGGTGCCCTACCCCCTCGGCGCCACGTGGGACGGCACCGGGACGAACTTCGCGCTCTTCAGCGAGAACGCCGAGGCGGTCGAGCTCTGCCTCTTCGACCGGGAGGGCTACGAGCGGCGCGTGCCGATGCGCGACCACACGGCCTTCGTCTACCACTGCTACCTGCCCGGCATCGGGCCGGGCCAGCGCTACGGCTTCCGCGTCCACGGGCCCTACGACCCCGAGGTGGGGCACCGCTTCAACCCCAACAAGCTCCTCATCGACCCTTACGCGAAGTCGGTCGACGGAGGGGTGGACTGGGGCGGGGAAGCCTTCGGCTACCCCCTCGGAGAGGACGACCTCGCCTTCGACGAGCGCGACAGCGCCCCGCACGTGCCGAAGTCCATCGTCATCAACCCCTTCTTCGATTGGGGCGACGACCGGCATCCGAGGACGCCGTGGACGGAGACGATCATCTACGAGACCCACGTCAAGGGCCTCACGATGCGCCACCCCGACGTCGAGCCAGAGCTGCGGGGCACCTACGCCGGGCTCGCCTCGCCGGTCGTCATCGACTACCTCGTCGACCTCGGCGTCACGGCGGTGGAGCTCCAGCCGGTGCACCACTTCGTGCACGACCACTTCCTCGTCGAGAAGGGCCTGCGCAACTACTGGGGCTACAACTCGATCGGCTTCTTCGCCCCGCACGACGAGTACGCCGCCTGGGGGGCCGACGGCCGGCAGGTCTACGAGTTCAAGTCGATGGTGCGCGAGCTCCACGACGCCGGCCTCGAGGTCATCCTCGATGTCGTCTACAACCACACCGCCGAGGGCAACCACCTCGGGCCGACGCTGTCGTTCCGCGGGGTCGACAACCTGTCCTACTACCGCACGGTCGAGGACGACCCCCGCTACTACATGGACTACACCGGGACGGGCAACTCACTCAACGTCCGCCACCCCCAGGTGCTCCAGCTCATCATGGACTCGCTGCGCTACTGGATCACCGAGATGCGCGTCGACGGCTTCCGCTTCGACCTCGCCTCGACGTTGGCCCGTGAGCTGCACGACGTCGACCGGCTCTCGAGCTTCTTCGACATCATCCAGCAGGACCCCGTCATCAGTCAGACCAAGCTCATCGCCGAGCCGTGGGACGTCGGCGAGGGCGGCTATCAGGTCGGCAACTTCCCTGTGCTGTGGACCGAGTGGAACGGCAAGTACCGCGACACGATCCGGGACTTCTGGCGGGGGGAGTCGGCGGTGATCGGGGAGACCGCGACCCGGTTGTCGGGCTCGAGCGACCTCTACGAGGGGACCGGCCGACGGCCCTACGCCTCGATCAACTTCGTCACCGCCCACGACGGTTTCACGCTGCGCGACCTCGTGAGCTACAACGACAAGCACAACGAGGCCAACCTCGACGACAACACCTCGGGTGAGGACCACAACCGCTCGTGGAACCACGGGCACGAGGGCCCGACCGACGATCCCGGAGTCAACGCCCTGCGCCTGCGCCAGCAGCGCAACTTCCTCGCGACGCTCTTCCTCTCCCAGGGCGTACCGATGCTGCTCGGCGGCGACGAGTTCGGTCGCACCCAGCAGGGCAACAACAACACCTTCTGCCAGGACAACGAGCTCACCTGGTACGCCTGGCAGTGGGACGACGAACAGCGTGGCCTGCACGACTTCACGCGCTTCCTCATCGACCTCCGCAAGCGCCATCCGGTCCTGCGCCGCCAGCAGTGGTTCCGCGGCGTCGACCGCGGTGGCATGGCCGACCTCGACTGGCTCCAGCCCGACTCCCAGCCGATGACCGAGGAGGAGTGGGCCGGGGCCCACCTGCGCGCGCTCATGTTCTTCCTCAATGGCCAGGCGATCCCCAACCTCGACAAGCGCGGGCGGCGCATCACCGACGACAGCTTCCTCGTCATGCTCAACGGCGCCGACGAGGAACTGTCGTTCAAGATTCCGCCCTCGCGCTACGGCAAGCGCTGGCACGTCGTCTTCGACACCGCCAGCGTCGAGCCATCCGGGCGGGTGCGGCTGCGCTCGAGCGACCGCCGCCCCGTCACCGCACGATCGGTGGTGCTCCTGCGCCGCCAGGACGATGCCCGCAATGGCTGACCCACGACCGGTTCCGCAGTCGACATACCGCGTCCAGCTCGTCCCGGGCGAGTTCGACTTCGCCGCGGCCGCCGAGCTCGTGCCCTATCTCGCCGGGCTCGGCGTCAGCCACCTCTACTGCTCGCCGATCCTCGAGTCGCGACCGGGCTCGACCCACGGCTACGACGTCGCCGAGCCGCTGCGGGTGCACCCTGGCCTCGGGGGCGAGGAGGGGCTGCGGGTGCTCGCCGCACGCGCGCGTGGGGCGGGGCTGGGCCTCGTCGTCGACATCGTGCCCAACCACCTCGGGGTCAGCCCGCACAACGCCCTGTGGGAGGCGCTGCTCGCCGCCGGACGCCACGGTGAGGCCGGGGCGGTCTTCGACGTCGACTGGTCCCACCCGTTGCCGGGCGCGGCCGACCGGGTCGTGCTGCCCATCCTCGGCGGTCCCTACGGCGAGGTCCTCCACGGCGGCGAGCTCACCCTCACCGAGGAGGACCGCGGCCTGCGTCTGCGCTACCACGAGCACTCGCTGCCGTTGTCGGCCGAGTCCGCCGCGATGGTCGCCAAGGCCGGGGGGCCGCAGGCCTTCGCCGGCGAGCCAGGCGACCCCGGCTCCTGGGACGCCCTGCACGGGCTCCTCGAACGGCAGCACTACCGCCTCGTGTGGTGGCGTGCCGGTGGGGGGCTGGTGAACTACCGCCGCTTCTTCACCGTCGATGACCTCGCCGCGGTCCGCGTCGAGGACCAGGCGGTCTTCGAGCGCACCCACCGCACGATCCTGCACCTCATCGACGAGGGACTCATCGACGGTCTCCGGATCGACCACCCCGACGGCCTGCGTGACCCTGGGCGCTACCTCGAGCGGCTCGCGTCGGCCACCGGGGGACTCTGGACGGTCGTCGAGAAGATCACCGAGGGCGGCGAGGAACTCCCCGACTGGCCCGTGGCCGGCACGACCGGCTACGAGTTCGCCGGCGACGCCCTGGGCCTCTTCGTCGACCCGGAGTCCCGCAGTGCCCTCGACGAGCTCGATCGCGCCTTCGGCTCGGGTGAGGAACCACTCGCCGTCGCGGCGACGCGCGCGAAGGGCGAGGTCGTCCGCGGCGAGCTCGCCGCCGACGCCGACCGCGTGGCGCGCAAGCTCTGGGCGCTCGCCCAGGAGCACAGGGAGGTCCGCGACGTCGACGAGCGCGCCTGCCGCGAGGTCGTGCGGCGCACCCTGCAATCCTTCGACGTCTACCGCACCTACGTTGATCCCGAGACCGGCGTCGCGCGCGAGGAGGACGTCGCCCGCATCGACGCCGCGGTGGCCCGCGCGCTCTCCCCGGAGACCGACCACAACCCGCTGCTCGCACCCCGCTTCCTCTACGACTTCCTCGCTGACGTCCTCACCGGCCGTGCCGGGAGCAGCCCCGCCCATCTCGAGGTCCTCGCACGCTTCCAGCAGCTGTCCGGGGCGGTGATGGCCAAGGGCATCGAGGACACGCTGCTCTACCGCAACCGTCGTCTGCTCGCGCTCAACGAGGTCGGCGGCGACCCGGAGCGGCTCGGGATGAGCGTCGAGGGCTTCCACCGGGCAACCGTCGAGCGGGCCAACCGCCACCCCGTGGGCATGGTCACGACGACGACGCACGACACGAAGCGCGGGGAGGACGTCCGGTTGCGCATCGCCGCGCTCTCCGAGCGGCCGGAGACCTGGTCGGCCGCGGCGCGGCACTGGCGCGAGCTCAACGCCGGGCACGTCGCCGGCACCCGGACCGGTCCGGCGCCCGACCCGCAGACCGAGCTCCTGCTCTACCAGACCCTCGTCGCGGTGTGGCCGCTCGAGGGCGGCCCCGACGACGAGCTGCGCCGGCGCGTCAAGGAGTACGCGATCAAGGCGAGTCGCGAAGCGGGGGAGCGCACCGACTGGCGCGACCCCGACCCGGAGTTCGAGGACGGCCTCGAGGGCTTCATCGAGGCACTCCTCGACCCTGGACGCAGCGCCGAGTTCCTCGCGAGCCTGCACGAGGTCGCCGAGGAGGCCGCGGAGATCTCGATGGTCTCCGGGCTCGCGCTCACGCTGCTGCGGGCGACGGTGCCCGGCGTGCCCGACACCTACCAGGGCATGGAGCTGTGGGGGGACAACCTCGTCGACCCCGACAACCGCCGGCCGGTCGACTTCGCGCTGCGACGCCGTCTGCTCGACGACGTCGCCGACGCTGACCCCGCTGCCCTGCTCGAGGAGCGCCGCGACGGCCGCGTCAAGCTCTGGCTGCTCGCACGGGGGCTCGCGACCCGGGCGGCGCATCCCGAGGCCTACGGTGCGCAAGGCGGCTACCTGCCGCTGGCGGTGGAAGGACGCTGGACCGCCCACGTCCTCGGCTTCGGCCGGGTTCCCGGTGACGAGGGTCGCGGTCCGATCACCGTCGTGCCACGCCTCCCGGGCGCGGTCATGGCCGAGGAGGCCGCGCCGCCGCTCGCCGAGGCGTGGGGCGACACGACGCTCGTGCTGCCCGAGCGTCTCGCAGGTGCGTGGGTCGATGCTCTCACCGGGCGGCGCCACCGCCCCGAGGGGGGACGGCTGCCGGTGGCCGAGCTGCTCGCGACCCTCCCGGTCGCCCTGCTCGTGCCCGACGCCGACGGAGGTGGCGGAGCGTCGCGGCGATGAGCCGGGCCGCGGCCTTCGAGCGCGCCGAGGAGCTGCGTTCGGCGGGCAAGGCCACCGCACGGGCCCGTGACCTCCTGCCGCTCGCCCGGCCCTACACCGGGGCGCTCGCGGTCGCCCTCGCGCTCTCGCTCGTGGCGACCGCCACCCAGCTCGCCCAGCCCCTCGTCATCCGCGCGCTGCTCGAGGCGCTCGAGGCCGGCGCGGCGCTCGCTCCGCTCGTCGGCGTCGTCGTCGGGCTCTTCACCGTCGGGGCGGTCGCCGGCGCGAGTCGGCGCTACCTGCTGGGCCGCACCGGCGAGCGCATCGTGCGTGGGCTTCGTGAGCGAATGGGTGCGCACCTGCTGCGTCTGCCGGTCGCCGTGCACGACGCCCACCGCACCGGTGACCTCATCGCGCGGGTCACCGTCGACACCACGCTGCTGCGCGAGGTCCTCACCGGCGGGCCGCTGCTCGTGGTCACCGGTGCGCTGCAGTTCACCGGTGCGGTCGTGCTCATGGCCCTGCTCGACCCGCTGCTCCTCGCGATCGCCCTCGTGACGATCTCCGGAGCCGTGCTCGCCGTGCTCGCGCTATCGGGCCGGGTCCGCGCGGCGAGCCGCCGGGCGCAGACCGCCGTGGGCCAGCTCTCCGCCGCGCTCGACCGCGCCCTGCGTGCGATCCGCACGGTCAAGGCCAGCGGCGCCGAGGGACGGGAGAGCGCGACACTGGCAGGCCACGCCGGCGACGCCGCCGTCGCCGGCACGCGCCTGGCGTGGCTGCAGGCGCTCGTCGACCCGGTGACCGCCTTCGCCGTGCAGGGCTCCTTCCTCGTCGTCCTCGCCGTGGGTGGCGCCCGTGTCGTCACCGGGGCGATGGCCACCGGGGACCTCGTCGCCTTCCTGCTCTACCTCCTGTTCCTCGCGCTGCCGCTCGTGCAGGTCTTCCAGTTCAGCCTCGACCTCCAGGCGGGCCTCGTGGCGCTCGACCGCATGGGCGAGCTCCTCGGCGTCGACGCCGAGCCCGTCGACGCCGAGCCCGTCGACGACGAGCCGCTCGCCGGCGCCGCCGCCGAGGTGGTCGTGCCTCCCGCGGGGGCGGCCGGTTCCACCCTGCCGCCTGGCACGCTGGCGACGGCACCCGCGGCGCCGCCGGCGACGGGGGCCGCCGTCGAGCTCGTCGACGTCGTCGCCGCCTACGAGAACACCGGGGGACCTGCGCTCGACGGGGTGTCGTTGCGGGTCGAGGCGGGCCGCCACCTCGCTCTCGTCGGGCCCTCGGGAGCGGGCAAGACCACGGTGCTGTCGCTGTTGTGCCGGTTCGTCGAGCCGACCGCCGGGACCGTCGCGCTCGACGGCCGACCGGTCGGCGACTGGCCGCTGCGGGCGCTGCGCTCGGCGATCGGATACGTCGAGCAGGACAGCCCCGCCCTCGGCGGGACCCTGCGGGAGAACCTCGTCTACGCCGCCCCGGAGGCCGACGACGACGCCGTGGCCGCCGCGCTCGAGCGAGTCCGGCTGGCCGGCCTCGTCGCCTCGCTGCCACGCGGGCTCGACACCGACGTCGGTGAGGCGGGGGTGCGGCTGTCCGGCGGGGAACGCCAGCGCCTTGCGATCGCCCGGTCGTTGCTCGCTGGGCCACGGCTGCTCCTGCTCGATGAGGCGACGAGCCAGCTCGACGCGCTGAGCGAGGCGGCGCTGCGTGAGGTCGTCGCCGCGATCGTCGCCGCCGGCACGACGGTGATCACCGTCGCGCACCGCCTCTCGACGGTCAGCACCGCCGACGTCCTCGTCGTCCTCGAGGCCGGGCGGGTGGAGGCCAGCGGGCCGCCGAGGCACGTCGAGGCGGTCTCGTCGCTCTACCGGCGCCTGCTCGCCGAGCAGCAGCTCGCCGCTGGGCGCTAGGTGGGTGTCCGGCTGCAGGAGGCGGTGGGGGGTCGGTGCCGTGGCGGCGGCTGCTCGCGCCTGTCTTGCTCCACGTCACGGGTGCGTCGCCGGTGCGTCGCCGGTGCGTGGGGTGGCTGTCGGGGTGGGTCGCTTCCCGGCGGCCGGGCGGGAGGGGCCGACGGTTCACGCCGCCGAGGAGCGGCGCTCGAGCAGGCGTGGGGCAAGCCCGAGGCGCTGTCCGAGGGCGGCGACGACCTCGACGGTCTCGGCGTCGACGTCCCTGCGGGTGACGTCGCGGGCGAGCTCGTAGACGTGCTCCTGCGCCTGGGCGGTGTCGAGGGTGACGCCGAGTTGGTCGGCGAGCTCGAGCCAGCGCCCGACCTGCTCGGCGTCGCGTGGCGCGAGGCTCGCGCACGCACGGTTTGTCGCGATCTCGAGGATCTCCTCGAGGGTCGCGCGCACCGGCTCGACGTCGAGTTCGAAGCCCTGGTGGCGTGCGTAGGCGACGAGCTCGGAGATGCCGGCGAAGTCCGCGGGCGAGCCGAGCGCGCTCTGTCGGGCCGAGGCGATGCGGTCGGCGAGCTCGCGGGTCAGCGTGAGCTCGGCGGCGGCGCGCAGCACCGGGGGGAGCTCGTAGCCGGAGGCGCGGAGCATCTCGAGGGTCCGGCGGTGGTCGGCGTAGAGCCTCGCGTAGGCAGCGCCGAAGCGCGCCTCGAGCTCGCGCGAGACCACGGCGACGAGGTGCTGGCGGACTTCGGGCAGCGCGGCGTCGATGGCGAACTCCTCGCCGTCGAGCACCGTGTCGAGGGTGCGCAGGAAGCGTGCGAGCGGCACGTTGGCACGGGCCTGCCAGATCGTGGCGAGAGCCTGCTCGTAGGCGGCGTCGCCGCGGTCGGGCGCGACGACGGCTTGGAGGTCGAGGCCGCCGAGGTGCGTGCCGGCGACGACGAAGCGGTGCACCCGCCGGGTGGCCTCGGGGGTCACCGCCACCCGGGCGGTCGCGAGGGTGAGCCGGCCGCCGGTGTCGTGGCGGAGGTCGCTGGTCTCGACGTCGTGGCCGGCCGGCAGCGTCGCGGCGGGGTCACCGGTGGCCGCCGCGAGCCCGACGTGCGCGGCGACGCGTTCGGGGCTCACCGCGTCGGGTAGGACCCGCTCGTGCCAGACGTCGACCGCCGTCCCGATCCCGGGGACGTTGCTGCGGGCCTCGGCGAGCGCGTCGAGGAACGCCCCCCGCGGCCCCGGCGCGCCGAGGTCGTCGAGGAGGTCGAGGACGCGGGCGGCGAAGCGCAGGACGTAGACGGTCTCGATGCCGGAGACGTCGGCGAAGAACCAGCCGCAGCTCGTGTACATCGCCATGGCGTTGCGCTGGGACTCCAGCAGCGTCCAGAGGTCCGCCGCGCGCTGGTCGGAGAGCCGCCGCCGCGCGTGCTCGGCGACGAACGCCTCGCGCTCCTGCGCGCCGATGAGGACCTCGACGTAGTCCTCGCGCGCGGCCCACGGGTCGGTGAGCAGCTCCGCCGCGAGGTCGGCGTAGCGGTCGGCTGCGGCGTCGCGCAGCAGGTCGAGGGCAAAGCGCAGCGGCCCCCGCCAGGCCTGGTCCCAGCCCTCGCGTGCGTTGGTCGAGCAGCCGCAGTCGCGGACCCAGCGCCCCACCCCGTGCGCGCAGCTCCAGGCGCTGCCCTCGCCGGGCACGAGCGTGACCTCCTCGGCGGGCGGGTGCTCGGCGAGGTAGGCCCCGTAGTTCGTCGGGGTGAGCCCGGCGGCGGGCCCGCTGCGGGCGAGCATGTAGGCGAGGCCGAGCTCGCCGAAGCGGTGGTGGTGCCCGAAGGTCTCACCGTCCATCGCCGCGTGCACGAGCCCCGGGCCGCGGGAGGCGCCGGCGACCGCGCGGGTCATCGCCCCGGCGTCCATCAGCGCGGGGTCGAAGGCGAAGCCCTGGGCGAGCGAGCCGTCGTAGAAGAACCCGGCGAGGCTGCGACCCGAGCCGTCGGAGTGCGCGAGGAGGTAGGGACGGGAGGGATCGATGCTGCCGCCGGTGTCGCGCCACGCCCCGTCGGGGCCGCGCACCGCCCCTGCCTGACCGTGGGCAAGGACGGTGTAGCGCACGCCCGCGTCGATGAGTGCGTCAATGGTCGCGACGTCGGCCGCGGTCTCGGGCAGCCACAGCCCCTCGGCCTCACGGCCGAAGCGGTGACGGAAGTCGGCGAGGCCCCAGTGCACCTGCGTGCGGCGGTCACGGTCGTTGGCCAGGGGCAGGATCGTGTGGTGGAAGGCCTGGGCCAGGGCGTTGCCGTGCCCGGTCCGCGCGCGGCTCGCGTGATCGGCGGCGAGGATGCGTCGGTAGGTCTCGGGATGGGTCTGCTCCATCCACGCCAGCAGCGTCGGCCCGAAGTTGAACGACAGCCACTCGTAGTTGTTGACGATCTCCTCGACGCGGCGGTGCCCGTCGAAGATGCGCGCGACGGCGTTGGCGCGGTAGCTCTCACGGTGGATGCGCTCGTTCCAGTCCCGGTCGGGGGCCGCCGAAGGCTCGGGTTCGAGCACCCCCGTCCAGGGGTTGGCCCGTTCGGGCTGGTAGAAGTGGGTGTGGAGCACGAAGGGCTGCACGGTCTCGTCCTCGTCGCAGGTCGCTTCCGTCTCGCGGGTCAGCTCCCCGCCTCGTCGGCGAGGAGCAGGCAGGCGCTGCGCGGCGGCAGCGTCACCTCCCCGGCGGCGAGGACGATCGGGCGCCCCGCGCCGCCGTAGCGGGTCTCGTCGGTGCTCATCGCCACCTCCCATGGCCCTGGGTCGGGCAGGGCGAGGGTCCAGCCATCCCCGCTGAGGTTAGCGAGGACCGCCACGTCCGCTCCCGCGGGGTGCCGCCGGACCGCTGCGAAGCGCTCGTCGTCCACGGCGAGCACCTCGCAGAGGTCACGACGGCCGCTCGACAGCGCCGGCTGTGCCCGGCGCAGCGCGAGGAGGTCGCTCCACGTCGCCCAACGGGCGCGTCCTTCAGGTGTGTCGGCCGCGCGGCGGTCGAGTTTCGCGGCGGCGAAGGTCGCGGGGTCCTGGGGGTCGGGGACCTCACCGGTGAAGTCGCCGAAGGCTGCGAACTCCGCGCGCCGCCCCTCGCGGATCGCCTCAGCGAGCTCGGGCTCGGGATGGCTCGTGAAGTAGCAGAAAGGCCGGGTCTCGCCGTACTCCTCGCCCATGAAGAGCATCGGGGTGTCCGGGGAGGCGACGAGCAGCGCGATCGCCGCGCGCAGCCGGTCGGCGTCGACGATCGTCGTGAGCCGGTCGCCGAGCGCGCGGTTGCCGATCTGGTCGTGGTTCTGCAGGCACGCGACGAGGCGATGGCTCGAGAGGTCCCCGAGGGGGGCACCGACGGTGCGCCCACGGTTACGCGAGTAGCGGCCGTCGAACACGAAGCCGCGCTCGTAGCAGGCCGCGACCTCGGGCAGGCCGGTGTAGTCGACGTAGTAGCCGTCGGCCTCCCCGGTGAGCGCCACGTGGAGGCCGTGGTGGAGCTCGTCGTGCCACTGCGCGTCGATGCCCTGGCCACCCGCGGCGCGCGGACGGATCGTCTGAGGGTCCTGGCGGTCACTCTCGGCGATGAGCTGCAGCGGCCGCCGTACCCGGGTGGCGAGGTCGGCGACGGCGTCGGAGAGTTGGGCGAGGACGTGGACCGTCGAGGTGTCGATGAGCCCGTGGACAGCGTCGAGCCGCAGGCCGTCGACGTGGTAGTCGCCGAGCCAGTGCAGGGCGTTGCCGATGATGAGCGCGCGCACCTCGTCGCTGCCGGGCCCGTCGAGGTTGAGCGCCTGCCCCCACGGCGTGTCGTAGCGGTCGGTGAGGTAGGGCCCGAACTCCGGGAGGTAGTTCCCGCTCGGGCCGAAGTGGTTGTAGACGACGTCGAGGACGACGGCGAGGCCATGGCGGTGGCAGGCGTCGACGAAGCGGGCGAAGGCCTCGGGCCCGCCGTAGGACTCGTGGACGGCGTACCAGGCCACGCCGTCGTAGCCCCAGCCGCGGTCGCCGTTGAACGGGGCGATCGGCATGACCTCGACGTGGGTCACGCCGAGCCCGGCGAGGTCGGCGAGGTGGTCGATCGCAGCGTCGAGCGTGCCTTCGGCGGTGAAGGTGCCGACGTGGAGCTCGTAGAGGACCGCGCCGGCGAGTGGGGCGGGCCGCCATGTCGCCTCCTCGGGCGACCACGGCAGCGCCGTGACGTCGACGAGCTCGGAGGGGCCGTGGACCCCGTCGGGCTGGCGGCGCGAGGCCGGATCGGGCCGCGGCTCACCACCGTCGACCGAGAGGGCGTAGCGCGTGCCCGCACGGGCGGTCGTGCGCACGCTCCACCAGCCGCGGTCGCGGGCAGCGAGCGGCTCGCGGCGGTCGTCGAGGATGAGGTCGACGCTCCTGGCGTCGGGCGCCCAGACGCGGAAGGTCGTCGTGCCGTCGGCGTGCAGCAGCGGTCCGTGCCGGTAGGTGTCGATGGTCGCCCCTCCTCGGGTGGTCGCAGCGGGCCAAGCCTAACCCTTCGACGCGCTAGGCTGCCGCGTCATGCGCGCCACGACGATGCTCCTGCAGACGCTCCGCGAACCGCCCGGCGACGCCGAGGCGGTCAGCCACCAGTTGCTTGCCCGTGCGGGTTTCCTGCGCCGTGTCGCCTCGGGCGTCTACGCCTACCCTCCGCTGGGCTTCCGGGTGCTGCGGCGGATCGAGGAGATCATCCGCGAGGAGCACGCGCGCATCGGGGCCGAGGAGCTCCTCCTGCCGGCGCTGCACCCCCGGGAGGTCTGGCGGGCCTCCGGTCGCGACGCCTCGATGGACGAGGTGCTGATGCGGGTGACCGCTCGCGGTGGGGACTTCGTCCTCGGGCCGACCCACGAGGAGGTCGTCACCGCGCTCGTCGACGAGCAGGTGTCGAGCTACCGCGAGCTTCCACGCTCGGTCTACCAGATCCAGACGAAGTTCCGCGACGAGGCGCGCCCGCGCTTCGGCCTGCTGCGCACGCGCGAGTTCATCATGAAGGATGCCTATTCCTTCGACGCCAGCGCCGAGGGGATGCGCGCGACCTACCGGGCCTTCTACGACGCCTACTGCCGGATCTTCGACCGCTGCGGGCTGCCGTACACCGCGGTCGAGGCGCTGTCCGGCGCGATCGGCGGTGACGTCAACCACGAGTTCATGGTCCCGAGCCCCATCGGCGAGGACCGCTTCGCCTCGTGCACCGCCTGCGACTACGCCGCGAACCTCGAGGCCGCCGAGACGGGCGCACCGCCCGCTGCCGCCGACGCCCCCGGTGAGGATCTCGTCGAGCACCACACGCCCGACGCCCCGGGCATCGACGCCGTCGTCGAGCATTTCGGCGAGCGCGGGCTGACCGCCGCGGGGATGCTCAAGTGCATCGCCGCGGTCGATGAGGACGGCGGTCCGGTCGTGCTGCTCGTTCCAGGGGACCGCGAGGCCCGCCTCGAGGGGGGTCAGCGCGCCTTCGAGGCAGCCGACTTCGACGCCAACCCGAGCCTCGTCAAGGGTTACATCGGCCCGATGGGCCTGCGTGAGCGGGGGGTGCGGGTCGTCGCCGACCCGCTCGTCGGCTCGGGGGGTCCGTGGGTCACCGGGGCGAACCGCTTCGAGCACCACGTGACCGGCGCGACGCTCGGGCGCGACTTCGAGGTCGATGAGTGGCGCAGCATCGCCGTGGCCAGCGACGGCGACCCCTGCCCCCGCTGCGGCGCACCGCTCGAGATCGTCCAGGCCGTCGAAGCCGGCCACACCTTCCAGCTCGGCACCGTCTACTCCGCCGGCGCGCCCGGCGCGACGTTCATCGACGAGGAAGGCGTCGAGCAGGTCATGTGGATGGGATGCTACGGCATCGGCGTCGGCCGGCTCATGGCCGTCGTCGCCGAGTCCCACCACGACGAGCACGGGCTGGCCTGGCCCGCCGAGGTCGCGCCCTACGCGGTGCACCTGCTCAGCCTCGGGGCCAAGCGCAACCCCGAGGTCGCCGAGCGCGCCGACGCGCTCCACGAGGCACTCGTCGCCGCCGGCGTCGAGGTCCTCTACGACGAGCGTGACGTGTCCCCGGGCGTGAAGTTCGCCGACGCCGACCTCCTCGGCATCCCCACCCAGCTCGTCATCGGCGGCAAGGGGCTGGCGCGCGGGGTGGCCGAGCGCAAGGACCGGGCCTCCGGCGAGCGTGACGAGATCCCCCTCGCCGACGTCGTCGCGACCCTGTCCGGGCGAGGCTAGTCCCACCGCGGGGCGCGGCCGGCCGGCGATGGACAGCGTCGACGTCGCGATCGTCGGTGCCGGGCCCGCCGGGGCCGCCGCGGCGCTGGCCGCGCGTCGGGCCGATCCCTCGGCGGGCGTGGCCCTCCTCGACCGCGCGGCCTTCCCGCGCGACAAGGTCTGCGGCGACGGGATCGCCCCGCACGCCGTCGACGTCCTGCGCGCGCTCGGGGCCGCCGACGCCCTCGCCGGCTACCGGCCGGTGAGTCGGCTGCGCGTGCGCAGCGCCGGCGGGAGGGTGGCGCTGCGGACCCTCGCGCGGCCGGACTACGTCGTGCCGAGGGCGGTGTTCGACGCACGGCTCGTCGCCGCCGCACAGCGCGCCGGGGCGGAGCTGTGGCGCTGGAGGGTGCGGCACGTCGCTGTCGAGGCCGACCGGGTCGTCCTCGACGGGCGCCTCGCCGCCCGCGTCGTGATCGGCGCCGACGGCGCGCACTCGGCGGTGGCCCGCGCTGTCGGCGCACGGCCCCACACCGGCCGTGACCTTGCCGTGGCCGTGCGCGCCTACGCTCCCGCGCCCGCTGGTCCGCCGTGCCAGGACGTCGCCTTCGTCGAGGCGGACCGCCCGAGCTACGCGTGGTCCTTCCCCATCGGCGACGGCCGCGTCAACGTTGGCTACGGCGCGCGGGCCGACCGCCTCAGCGTCGGCCGGGACGGCCTGCTCGGCCGTCTCGAGGCCGCGGTGGGGCCGACCGGGTTCGACCCGGGGACGGCACGGGGGCATCTCCTGCCGTTGTCGACCGGCCGACCTGCGCCGGCCGAAGGCCGGGTCCTGCTCGCCGGGGACGCCGCCGGGCTGGTCAACCCGCTCTCGGGGGAGGGCATCTACTACGCGGTGGCCAGCGGGGCGCTCGCCGGCGCCGCCGCGCTCGAACCCCGCCCCGCAGCGTGCTACGCAGCCGCGCTCCGCCGGCTGCTCGGCCGGCACCTCTGGCACACCGCGCTGCTGAGCCGCGTCCTCGAGGTCCCCGCGGTCGCCGAAGCCGGGATCGCCGCGGCGGCACGACGCCAGCGGGCCTTCGACGACGTCGTGGATCTCGCGATCGGTGCGGGAGCGCTCACGCCGCGGCTCGCCGCAGCCACCGCCCGCGAGCTCCTCGGTGGGCGGTGGCGGGCCACGGCCCCGGCGTGAGTGCTCAGCGCTCCGGCGCGAGCCAGACCGTGCCGAGCGGCGGGACGACGATCGTCGCCGAGGCGGGCTGACCGTGCCAGCTCTCCTCGGTCGCCTCGATGCGGCCGAGGTTGCCCTTGTTCGTGCCCGTGTAGAGCTCTGCGTCGGTGTTGAGCACCTCGCGCCACGGTCCGGCGTGGGGCATGCCGATGCGGTGGAACTCCCGGGGCACCGGCGAGAAGCTCGTCACGCACACGAGGGGCTCGTCGTCGGCCGACCAGCGGATGAAGGCCACGAGGTTCTCGTCGGCGTTGTTCGCGTCGATCCAGGTGAACCCGCCCGGATCGACGTCGCGCTCGTAGAGCGCCGGGGTCTCGCGGTACATGCGGTTGAGGTCGCCGACGAGCCGCATGAGCCCGGCGTGGTCGTCCTCGTCGAGGAGGTGCCAGTCCAGCGAGCGCTCCTCGGACCACTCGCGCCACTGGCCGAACTCCTGGCCCATGAAGAGCAGCTGCTTGCCGGGGTGGGCCCACATGTAGCCGTAGAGGGCCCGGAGGTTCGCGAACTTCTGCCAGCGGTCGCCCGGCATCTTGTCGAGGAGGCTGCGCTTGCCGTGGACGACCTCATCGTGTGACAGCGGCAGCACGTAGTTCTCGCTCCAGGCGTAGAGCAACCCGAAGGTGAGCTCGTGGTGGTGGAAGCGCCGGTAGATCGGGTCGCGGGCGATGTAGCTCAACGTGTCGTGCATCCAGCCCATGTTCCACTTGAAGCCGAAGCCGAGCCCCCCGAGATGCGCGGGACGGCTCACCCCCGGCCAGGCGGTGGACTCCTCGGCGATCGTGACGACGCCGGGGTTGCGGCCGTAGACGATGGCGTTGACCTGCTTGAGGAACTCGATGGCCTCGAGGTTCTCGTTGCCCCCGTACTCGTTGGGCACCCACTCGCCGTCCTCGCGGGAGTAGTCGAGGTAGAGCATCGAGGCGACGGCGTCGACGCGCAGGCCGTCGACGTGGAGCTCCTCCACCCAGTACAGCGCGGAGGCGAGCAGGAAGTTGCGCACCTCGTTGCGCCCGAAGTTGAAGACGAGCGTACCCCAGTCGGGGTGCTCGCCCTTGCGGGGGTCCTCGTGCTCGTAGAGCGCGGTGCCGTCGAAGCGGGCGAGCGCGAACTCGTCCTTGGGGAAGTGCGCCGGCACCCAGTCGACGATCACGCCGATGCCGTGCTGGTGGAGGTGGTCGACGAGGTAGCGGAAGTCGTCGGGCTCACCGTGGCGAGCGGTCGGCGCGAAGTGCCCCGTGACCTGGTAGCCCCACGAGCCGCCGAAGGGATGCTCGGCGAGCGGCATGAACTCGACGTGGGTGAAGCCGAGGCTCGTGACGTGCTCGGCGAGCTGGTGGGCGAGGTCGCGGTAGGACAGCGGTCCGCCGTCGGCCCGCTTCCAGGAGCCGAGGTGGACCTCGTAGACCGACAGCGGCTCGCGCACGTGGGTCCGCTCGGCGCGCTCGGTCATCCAGGCGTCGTCGCCCCACTCGTAGGAGGGCTGGTAGACGACGCTCGCGGTGGCCGGCGGCACCTCGGTGGCCTGCGCGTAGGGGTCGGCGCGCAGCTGGAGGTGCCCCTGCAGCGTGACGATCTCGTACTTGTAGCGCGCCCCGGGGCCGATCTCGGGCAGGAAGAGCTCCCAGACCCCGGAGGAGCCGAGGCTGCGCATCGGGTGCAGCCGGCCGTCCCAGGAGTTGAAGTCCCCGACGACGCGAACCCCCTGGGCGTTGGGCGCCCACACCGCGAAGGAGGTGCCCTCCTGCCCGTCGACCTCGACGACGTGCGCGCCGAGGCGGCGCCACAGCTCCTCGTGGCGACCCTCGCCGGCGAGGTGGAGGTCGACGTCGCCGAGCGTCGGCCAGAAGGCATAGGGGTCCCGCAGGTGGTAGGTGTCGCCGTTGGGGTAGGTGACCTCGAGGTGGTAGTCGAGCGGCGACGGCATCCTGTCGAGCCGCGCCTCGAAGAGACCGTCCTCGTGGGTGCGCGTCGCGGCCACGCGCGTGCCGTCGGTGAAGCGCACGTGCACCGAGCTCGCGTCGGGGCGGCGGGTGCGCACGACCGCGCCGTCCGCGATCTGGTGCGCGCCGAGGACCTTGTGCGGGTCGGTGTGCGTGCCGGCGGCGAGGCGCTCAGCCTCGGTCGTGCTGGCTTGCCAGTCGCTCATGAGTGGTCTCCTCTCGCGTCGAGCACCCGCAGGATGCCCCCTGCGGGGATCGGCGCCCATCCCGGTCGGTTGGAGAGCTCGTAGCCGAGCTCGTAGATGGCCTTGTCGAGCTCCAGCGCGGCGAGGAGCGTGGAGGCTGTGGGCTGCGGGGGCAGCAGGTCGCCTGCGCCCGCGGCGTAGCCGTCGAGGAAGTGCCGGCGGGCCTGCTCGCGCCACGCCTCGACGGCGGGGGCGGGTGGGGCTCCGCCGGTGGGCGCGGCCGCGGCGTAGTCGAAGGACCGCACCATCCCGGCGACGTCGCGCAGGGGCGAGTCCGCTGCGCGACGCTGGGCCAACGGGCGGGAGGGCTCGCCCTCGAAATCGAGGAGCTGCCATGAGCCCTCGGGGGTGCGCAGCACCTGCCCGAGGTGGAGGTCGCCGTGGATGCGGGTCAGCGGACCCGCCTCCTCGAGCGCGGCGACCTCGTCGAAGGCCGCGGCGATCTCCCCGGCGGCGTCGAGGACCGGCGCGGTGGCCGGCCCGCCGCGCCGGGCGGCAAGGTCGAGCACGTGCTCGGCCTGGGCGCGCATCCCCTGCGCCCAGGCGGTGGTCTCGGCGGCGCCCGCCTCGGCGCGTCCAAGGCTCGCCGCGAGCGTCGTGTGCAGCGCGGCGACGACGCCGCCGAGGCGCTCGAGGTCGTCGGCGAGGTCGTCGGTGCGGTCCCCGCGGCCCTGGCCGATCGCGGTCGTTGCCGCGGTCGCGAGCGCCCAGCCCTCCTCGGCCCCGGCGTGGAAGTCCGACAGGACCGCCAGCGCGGTCTCCGAGCCGTTGGGGCCTTCGAGCACGAGGGAGCCGTGCTGGGCGGGCACGTGGGCGAAGCCGGCGCCGGTGAGCACCGCGGTGAGCTCGACGTCGGGGTGCGCGCCGGCCTCGAGGCGGCGCAGCACCTTGAGGATCCAGGCGTCGTCGAGGACGGCTGAGCTGTTGGTCTGCTCGACGCCGAGCCCGCGCACCGACGCCTGCGCCGACGGCGCCCGGCCGGTGACCGGCCGGCCGCGCAGCCGTCCGCCGCCCGCCGTGGGCGTCGCCGTGGCGGAGGTCGTGGCCGCGGCGAGGGTCCGCACGACCTCGGGGTGGGCCAGCCCGTCGGAGAAGTGCTGCTGCTCGACGGCCAGCAGGCCGTCGTCGTCGGCGACGAGCGGGACGAGGTAGCGCTCGGAGGCACCCTCCTCGTAGGCGACCTCGACGACGAGGAGGCGCACCTGCCGTCCCTCTGCGGCGAGCGCGGCCTCGTCGACGATGCCGACGCCGGCGAGGTCGCGGGCCTTGCCCTGGAACCAGCGCTGGAGGGGCATCCAGCCGCGCAGCGCCGCCGCGAGCGCGCGGTCCTCGGCTCGTGTGCTCATCGGCTGCCCACCTCGGCGAGGTCGAACCAGTAGAAGCCATGCGGCCCGAGGGTGAGCAGGTAGGGCAATTCGCCGATGTCGGGGAAGTAGGTGCCGCCGAGGAGTTCGATCGGCGTGCGGCCGTCGTAGGTGCTGAGGTCGAGCTCGACGGGTTGGGCGGTCGCGGCGAGGTTGGCGACGACGAGGACGCTCTGCGCGTCGTCCTCGCGGATGAAGGCGAGGACCTTGCCGTTGGAGGGGCGCAGCGCGCGGAAGGACCCGGTGCCGAAGACCGGGTACGCCTTGCGGATGTGGATGATCTGGCGCACCCAGTGCAGGAGCGAGCTTGGGTGCTTCTGCTGGGCCTCGACGTTGAGGGCGGGGTAGCCGTAGACCGAGTCGAGGATCGGCGGGAGGTAGAGCTCGGCGAACTCCGCCCGGCTGAAGCCGCCGTTGCGGTCGGCGGTCCACTGCATCGGGGTGCGCACCCCGTCACGGTCGCCCAGGAAGATGTTGTCGCCCATCCCGATCTCGTCCCCGTAGTACATCACGGGCGAGCCCGGCAGGCTCATGAGCAGGGCGTGGAAGAGCTCGATCTTGCGCGAGGAGTTGTCGAGCAGGGGGGCGAGACGCCGCCGGATGCCGACGTTCATCTTCATCCGGGGGTCGGTCGCGTACTCCCGGTACATGTAGTCGCGTTCCTCGTCGGTGACCATCTCGAGCGTGAGCTCGTCGTGGTTGCGCAGGAACACCCCCCACTGACAGCCCTCGGGGATCGGCGGGGTCGTCTCCATGATCTCGACGATGGGTCGTGCCTCCTCGCGCCGCACGGCCATGAACATCCTCGGCATGACGGGGAAGTGGAAGGCCATGTGGCACTCGTCGCCGTCCCCGAAGTAGTCGACGACGTCCTCGGGCCACTGGTTGGCCTCGGCGAGGAGGACCTTGTCCTCGAACTCGGCGTCGACGACGCGGCGCACACGCTTGAGGTAGGCGTGGGTCTCGGGGAGGTTCTCGCAGTCGGTGCCCTCCCGCTCGAAGAGGTAGGGCACGGCGTCGAGGCGGAAGCCGTCGAGGCCGAGGTCGAGCCAGAAGCGCACGACGTCGAGCATCGCCTCCTGGACCTCGGGGCTGTCGAAGTTGAGGTCGGGCTGGTGGCTGAAGAAGCGGTGCCAGTAGTAGGCGCCCGCCACCGGGTCCCACGTCCAGTTCGACACCTCGGTGTCGACGAAGATGATCCGCGCGT
>SLNF01000194.1 GCA_007133145.1 Nitriliruptorales bacterium | reverse complement strand
GCAGGTCGCCGGCCGCCTGCGCGACCTCCTCGAGCGCCTGCCCGCCCCGCTGTTCGCCGCGCTCGCCGCGCTGCCCCTGCTCGCCGACGGGGCGCTCGCGCCGCCGCCGGTGCTCGCCGCGGTCGCCGGTGGCGTCCTCGCCGTGCTGCTGCGACGCTCACTGCTCAGCGCCCTGCTCGGTGGCCTCCTCGGCTACCTCGCCGTCACGACCCTGGGCTAGAGGGAGGCCACCGTGACCGCCGACGTCCACCCGCCGACGAGCGCGCGCCGCGCCGCGGCGACCGCGGTCCTCACGGGGCTCGACGCGCGGCTCGAGGACCTCGGCGCGACCTACCGCGACCTCCACGCCCATCCCGAGCTCTCCGGCCACGAGCACCGCACCGCCGAGGTGGTCGCCGACGCCCTCACCGCGGCCGGCTGTGAGGTCACCACCGGCGTCGGAGGCCACGGCGTCGTCGGGGTGCTCACCTCCGGCGACGGCCCCACCGTCGCGCTGCGCGGCGACATGGACGGCCTGCCGATCCGCGAGGCGACGGGGCTGCCGTATGCGAGCACGCTCACGCACCGCCGCGACGACGGCGTCGAGGTGCCGGTCATGCACGCCTGCGGCCACGACCTCCACACGACCTGCCTCCTCGGCGCCGCGCATCTGCTGGGCGCGGCCCGCCACGCCTGGCGCGGCCGCGTGCTCTTCCTCGCGCAGCCGGCGGAGGAGAGCGTGAGCGGGGCCAAGGCGATGGTCGCCGACGGGGTGTTCCGGCGCTTCGGCCGACCGGTGGCGATCCTCGGCCAGCACGTGACCCCGGCGCCAGCGGGCTTGCTGCTGCACCGGTCCGGCCCGCTCTACGCCGCCAACGCCAACCTCGAGGTCCGCCTCCACGGGGTCGGCGGCCACGGCGCCCGCCCCGAGGGCACCGTCGACCCCGTGGCGATGGGCGCCTACGTCGTCACGCGCCTGCAGGCGATCGTCGCCCGCGAGACCGACCCGCGCCAGCCCTCGGTGGTGACCGTCGGCTCCTTCCACGCCGGCACGCGGCCGAACATCATCGGTGAGGAGGCCGTCCTCGAGATCACGACGCGCGCGCCCGAGGCCGCCGGCGTCGAGGCCCTCGTCGCCGCCGTCGAGCGCATCGTGCACGCCGAGGCCGCGGCGGCGGCGCCACGCCTCCCCGAGGTCGTCGTCACCGAGGCCACCCGGGGCCTCGTCAACGACCCTGGGGTCGTCGCCCGCCTGCGCGGCCTCCACGCGGCGGTGCTCGGGGAGGGAGCCGTCGCCGAGCAGCCCCAGGTCCGCACGACCTCGGAGGACTTCGCCGAGCTCGGCGCGCCGGGTGCCGACGGCGTGAGCCAGGAGCCGATCCCGCTCGGCTTCTGGCTCCTCGGGGTCACGCCGGCTGCGGTGTGGCAAGCCGCAGAGGGGGACTCGCTGACGGCGAAGGCCGCCGCGGTGCCCGGGACGCACACCCCGCGGTTCGCGCCCGACCCCGCGCCGTCACTGCGCGCCGGGGTCGCCGCGCTCGCGAGCGCCCCGCTCGCGCTGCTCGACGCCGTGTAGCGGGCGCCGAGGCCCCGCTCAGCGGATGAAGAGGAAGGCCGCGAGCCAGGCGGCGAAGAGCGCGATGAGCAGGCCCCGCAGTTGAGGCCGGTTGGCGAGGCCGGGATCGCCCTCGCGCTGGCCGAACCCGACGATGCCCACGACGACGCCGGCGAGGATCGGCGCGATCCCGCGCGCCGATCCGCCGAAGAGCAGCGCGAGGCCCACGAGGCTGTTGCCGGCGCCGAAGACAATGAGCGCCCAGCCGAGCACGAGGCGCCAGTCGAGGCCGCCAAGCCCGCCACGCGAGCGGGATCCGTCGCCCATCCTCCATCGACCTCCTCGGCCCGGCCCCGCCGGGGAGCCGGGCCGGGCCAGGCTCCGCTCAGCCGGTGTTCTGCAGCCCGGCCGACAGCCCGGCGACGGTCATCTTCACGATCGCCTGGTCGAGCTCGTCGCCCTCGGCGTCGGGGCCACGCAGCCGCGACAGCGTGCTGATCTGCAGCAGTGAGAGCGCGTCGACGTCGGCGCGTCGCAGCGAGATCGCGGCGTCGAGGGCCGGCTGGCGCTCGAGCAGCACGTCCTGGCTCGTCACCTCGAGGATCATGCGCTCGGTGCGGTCCCACTCCTCGATGATCGTGCGCGTGATCTCCTCGTTGCCGCCGAGGTCGAGGGCGTGCTTGCCGAGGATGCGGTCGGCCTTGGCCAGGCTCATCTCCGCCATCTCGAGGACCGGGGCGAAGAAGGGCCAGTCGCGGTTCATGACCCGGAGCCGTTCGAGGCCGCCCTCGTCACGGGCGATCTCCTCGAGCCCGGTACCGACGCCGAACCAGCCGGTGAGGTTGACCCGGCTCTGTGACCAGGCGAAGACCCACGGGATCGCCCGCAGCGAGCTCAGGTCGCGGGCCTTCGTCCGGTGGGCGGGACGCGAGCCGATCTGGAGCTGGCCGATCTCCTCGTAGGGCGTGGCGTTGGCGAAGTAGTCGGCGAAGCCTTCGGCCTCGATGAGGTCGCGGAAGGCCCGCTCACTCGCCTGGGCCATGCGCCGGGCGTCCTCGGCGTAGCGCTCCTCGAGCCGCCAGGCGCGCTCCTCGGCGTGGGGCACCGACGTCGCGAGGACGGCGTTGACGGTGCGCTCGAGGTGACGGCGGCCGGTGTTGACCGAGCGGTAGCGCGAGAAGATCACCTCGCCCTGCTCGGTGACCTTGAAGCGGCCGTCGACCGACCCGCCGCCCTGCCCGCGGATCGCGCGGTTGAGCGGGCCGCCGCCCCGTCCCATCGAGCCGCCGCGGCCGTGGAAGAACACGAGCTTGACCTCGTGCTCACGGGCCCAGCGGGCGAGCGTGCCCTGCAGCGTGTGCAACGCGACGTTGGCTGCGAGCAGACCGGCGTCCTTCGCGGAGTCGGAGTAGCCGATCATCACCTCGAGCTCGCGCCCCCGGCTGTCGAGGCGGGCCTGCTCGGCGGGTTGGGCGAGGATCTCGTCGAGCACCGCGGGGGCACGCTCGAGGTCGGCGCGGGTCTCGAAGAGCGGGACGACGGTGAGGTGGAAGTCGGGGTGCTCCTCGGGCGGGACCGCGGCGGTGGCCAGGGCCCGCACCGCGAGGATGTCGGCGGCCTGCGTCGTGAACGAGATGATGTAGCGGTGGCAGGCCTCCCAGCCGTAGCGCCGCTGCAGCTGCGACATGACCCGGATCGTCTCGAGGACCTCACGGCCCTCGTCGCTCGTCGGCGCGGTGCCCTCCGGCCAGCCCTCCTCGGCGAGGCGCGCGAGCGCGTCGGCGTCCTCGGAGACTCCGGGGGAGAGCTCCTCGAGGACCCGGGCGTGGACCGCCGAGTGCTGGCGCACCTCGAGCGAGGCGAGGTGGAAGCCGAAGGTCTCCGCGCGCCAACGCAGGTCCTGGATGCCGCCATAGGCCAGGCGACGGTTGCCGGCCTCCAGCAGGGAGCGCTGGACGAGGTCGAGGTCGGCGACGAACGCCTCTGGTCCGTCGTAGGCGTGCTCGCCGTCGTCGCGGGTGGCCGCGAGCCGGTCGGCGGCGTAGACGAGCTTCTCGCGGTGGAGCATGTCGGGCAGCGTCACCGACAGGGCCTGGGCCCGCTCGGGGAAACGCTCCCGGTCGGCCTCGAGGCTGGCCTCGAGCTCGTCGCTGACCGGCGCGCCGTGGTGGGTGCTCGCGGTCATCGTCCAGGCGAGGTCGCGCGTGGAGCGCTCGAGGCGGGTCAGTGCCTCGGCGGCGTGGAGCTCGCCGGTCTCGCGGGTGACCTCCGAGGTCACGAAGGGGTTGCCGTCGCGGTCGCCGCCGACCCAGCTGCCGTAGCGCAGGAACGCCGGGGTGCGCGGCGGACGCGCGCCGACCGTCGGCGCGTCGAGCGCACGGTCGACTTCGCGGTAGACGTTGGCGGCGACCTCGTAGACCTGGTTGCTCAGCACGGCGAGGACGCGGCGGACCTCGTCGATGGGCCGTGGGCGGTCGGCGCGGAAGGGCCGGGTGCGCCACAGACCCGTGATCTCCTCGACGAGCCGGCGGCGGATGTCCTGGACCCGCGCGTCGTCGACCTCGATGTCGTCGTAGCGCTTGAGCTCCGCAGCCACCCGCCGCAACCCGTCGGTGATCGCCCGGCGCCGGGCCTCGGTCGGGTGCGCGGTGAACACCGGGTGGATGCGCAGCCGGTCGATGAGGGCCTGGGTGTCCTCCTTGCCGACGAGGCCGGAGACCTCGCTGATCCCAGCGACGATGCCATCGTCGTTGACCTGCCCGTTGCGCCCCTTCATGCGCTCGGTCTTGAGCCGCTGCCGGTCCTCGGCGATGTTGACGAGCTGGCAGTGCAGGGTGTAGGCCTGCGCGAGGCGGTGGGCGTCCTCGGGGTCGATCCCGGCGACGTGCTCGAGCAATGGTTCGAGGTCGAAGTCGCCGCTCTGGCGCTGGCGGACCGCGGCGTCCCGCAGCCAGTTCATCGTGTCGACGAGGTCCTGGCCCTCGCACTCCGCGAGCACGGCCTCGAGCACCTCGGTGAGCAGGGTGATCTCGTAGCGCAGGTCCACCGGCATCGTCGGTGGGGCCTCGCGGATCGGGCGGTCGGTGCGGATCCTCATCGTCGGCATGGTGATATCCCCTCCCAGGGCGCGCGGTCGTGCCGCCTTGCAGCCTCGCACGCCCACGCGGGCCTGGCGAGTTCCCTTCGGGGCCGTTCGTCCACCTCCGGGCGGACCGTTGACCCGGCCGGGCGGCATCGCGACCGGCGTTGTGGACCCGGGCTAGACTCCGCGCGGCGGCACGCGCTACCTTGCCCGTGAACCACACGGCGGTGATTCCGCTTCCCCGCCCGCCCGTGGTCGCCGAGTCGACGATCGCTTGATGCCGCACGCGGGAGGAGCAGCGCAACCGTGGGTGAGCCCTTCGTCCATCTCCACACCCACACCGAGTACTCGATGCTCGACGGGGCCAGTCGCGTGGACGAGCTCATGCGCTCGGCCGCCGAGCAGGGCATGGGCGCGATCGCGATGACCGACCACGGCAACATGTTCGGCGCGATCGACTTCTACAAGGCCGGTCTCGCCCACGGGGTCAAGCCGATCCTCGGATGCGAGCTCTACCTCGCCCCACACAGCCGCTACGACAAGCGCAGCCCGCGCGGCGGGAAGGGCGGGGACCCCTATCGCGAGCCGTACTTCCATCTCACCGCCCTGGCCGAGACCCAGCAGGGCTACAAGAACCTCATGAAGCTCGTGAGCCGCGCCTACCTCGAGGGCTACCACTACAAGCCCCGTGCCGACCGCGAACTGCTCACCGAGCACGCCGAGGGGCTCATCCTGCTCTCCGGCTGCCTCGGTGGGGAGCTCAACCAGCTGCTCCTCGCCGGCCGACGCGACGACGCGCGGGAGGCCGCGGCGTGGTATCGCGACACCTTCGGGCCGGAGCACTACTACGTCGAGCTCCAGGACCACGGCATCCCCGAGCAACGCGAGACCAACGGCCAGCTCGTCGAGCTCGCGCGCGAGCTCGGTCTCGGCCTCGTCGTCACCAACGACGGGCACTACACCGCCAAGGAGGACCACGAGGCCCACGACGCGCTGCTCTGCATCCAGACCGGCAGTCGCAAGGACGACCCCGACCGCCTGCGCTTCGCCGGCAGCGAGCACTACCTCAAGAGCCCTCGGGAGATGCAGGCGCTCTTCCCCGACCTGCCCGAGACCTGGCGCAACACCGCGGCGATCGCCGAGCGCTGTGAGGTCGAGCTCACCTTCGGCGAGCACCACCTGCCGCGCTTCGACTGCCCCGAGGGGATGACCGAGGAGGCCTACCTCCGTGAGAAGGTCTACGCAGGCGCCGAGCGGCGCTACGGCGCGCCGCTGCGCGACGACGTCGTCGAACGCCTCGAGCTCGAGCTCGGCGTCATCGAGCAGATGGGCTTCCCCGCCTACTTCCTCATCGTCGCCGACCTCTGCGACCACGCCCGGGCTGCCGGCATCCGCCTCGGCCCCGGCCGCGGTTCGGCCGCAGGTTGCGCGGTCGCCTACTGCACCGGGATCACCGACCTCGACCCCATCGCCCACGATCTCATCTTCGAGCGTTTCCTCAACCCCGAGCGCGTGACGATGCCCGACATCGACCTCGACTTCGACGAGCGTCGACGGGGGGAGATGATTCGCTACGCGACGGAGAAGTACGGCGCCGACAAGGTCGCGCAGATCATCACGTTCTCGACGATCAAGGCCAAGGCCGCGATCAAGGACGCCGCGAGGGTGCTCGGCCATCCCTTCAGCTTCGGCGAGCGGCTCACCAAGATGATGCCCCCGCCGGTCATGGGCAAGGACTACCCCCTCGAGAAGGCGCGGCAGCTCTCGAGCGAGCTCGCCGAGGCCTGGGAGTCCGACCCCGACGCCAAGGAGGTCCTCGACACCGCGCTCTCGCTCGAGGGCCTGCGGCGGCAGCACTCGATCCACGCCGCGGGCGTCGTCATCGCCGGCGAGGAGATCACCGAGCACTGCCCGATCCTGCGCGTCGAGGCCGACGGCGAGATCGTCACGCAGTACGACGGTGGCATGGTCGAGGACATCGGCCTGCTGAAGATGGACTTCCTCGGGCTGCGCAACCTCACGGTCATCACCGACGCCCTCGAGCACATCGAGGCCACGACCGGGGAGCGCATCGACATCGACAGGGTGCCCCTCGACGACCCCGTGACCTACGCGATGCTCGAGACCGGCGACACCGACGGCGTCTTCCAGCTCGACAGTTCGGGCATGAAGGCGCTCGTGCGGCTGCTACGCCCCGACTGCTTCGACGACGTCGTCGCGCTCCTCGCGCTCTACCGCCCCGGGCCGATGTCGGCAGGGCTGCACACCGAGTACGCCGAGCGCAAGCACGGGCGCTCGCGGGTGACCTACCCCCACCCCGACCTCGCCGCGATCCTCGAGCCGACCTTCGGGATCCTCGTCTACCAGGAGCAGGTCCTCAAGATCGCCCAGACCCTCGCCGGCTTCACCCTCGGCGAAGCCGACCTCCTGCGCCGCGCCATCGGCAAGAAGAAGCAGACGGAGATGGAGGCGCAGAAGGAGAAGTTCCTCGCGGGCATGGACGCGCAGGGCTATCCCGCCGGGCTCGGCCGCGAGCTGTGGGACCTCATCGAGGGCTTCGCCGACTACGCCTTCAACAAGTCGCACTCCGCGGGCTACGGACTCGTGAGCTACCAGACGGCGTGGCTCAAGGCGAACTACCCCGTCGAGTACATGGCAGCGCTGCTCACGAGCGTGAAGAGCAACAAGGACCGCCTCCCGCTCTACCTGCACTCCTGCCGGCTCATGGGCATCGAGGTCCTCCAACCCGACGTCAACGACTCGGCGACGGACTTCGCGCCCGCGAGCGAGCCAGGGGCGGGGGAGGGCGCGCCGGCCAAGCGCATCCGCTTCGGGCTCTCGGCGGTGCGCAACGTGGGGGAGGGCGTCTGCGCGGCGATCATCGAGGCCCGCCGCGCGCACGGGGCCTTCACCGACTTCGCGGACTTCTGCGAGAAGGTCGACGCCTCGGTGCTCAACAAGCGCACCCTCGAGGCGCTCATCAAGGCTGGGGCCTTCGAGTCCCTCGGACATCCGCGCAAGGGGCTGCTGCAGTGCTTCGAGCCGGTCGTCGAGGCCGCCCAGGTGCGCAAGCGCGCCGAGGCCGAGGGCCAGTTCAGCCTCTTCGACGGTGGCGACGCAGCCCCCACCGAGGAGCTCGGCGAGCTCACGGTGCCCGCGATCGAGTTCGAGCGCCGGGAGAAGCTCGCCGCCGAGCGTGAGATGCTCGGGCTCTACGTCTCCGACCACCCGCTGCTCGGCGTGGAGTCGGTCATCGCTGCGCTGTCGACGCGACCGATCGGGGCGCTGCACGAGGATCCCCCCCAGGGCCCCCTCACCGTCGCCGGCATCCTCACGGGCCTGCAGAAGAAGTACACGAAGCGCGGCGAGCCCTACGTGGTCGGCACGATCGAGGACCTCGCCGGCGGCATCGACTGCATCTTCTTCCCCAGCGTCTACCAGGCCGCGGCCGACCAGCTCGTCGAGGACGCGATCCTTGCGGTCTCCGGCCGCCTCGACGGCTCGGACAACCCCAAGATCATCGCCACCGAGGTCACCACGCCCGACCTCTCGGAGGCCACGGGGGAGCCGGTGCGCATCACCCTCGCCCCCCAGCAGGTGACCCGCGAGGTCGTCGTCGCCTTGCGCGGGGTCCTGGAGGGCCACGCCGGGCACGCGCCGGTGCACCTGCGCCTCGCCGGCCAGGACGGGCGCTGCACGACACTGCGGCTGGCCGACGACGTGCGCGTCAGCCGCGAGAACGGCCTCTACGGCGAGCTCAAGCAGCTGCTCGGCCCCGACGCTGTCGTCTGACCGACGGCGCCTCGCCGAGGCCGCCACCTCACGCCGATAGACTCCGCTGCCATGGCGTCCTACACCGTTTCGGTCGGCTCCTTCGAGGGCCCGTTCGACCTGCTCCTGCAGCTCATCGCCAGGCGCAAGGTCGACATCCACGAGGTCTCGCTCGCCGCGATCACCGACGACTACCTCGCCGTGCTCGCCGAGCTCGAGGAGGTCGACCTCGAGGTCACCACGGAGTTCCTCCTCGTCGCGGCGACCCTGCTCGAGCTCAAGGCTGCCCGCCTGCTGCCCGACGAGACCGACCCCGAGCTCGAGGAGCTCGCGGTGGAGGCGCGCGACCTGCTCTACGCCCGGCTGCTCGACTACCGGGCGTTCCGTGCGGCGGCGTCCTGGCTCGGGGCGGCGCTCATCGCCGGGGCGGGCTACCACCCGCGCGAGGTCGGCCTCGACGAGGACCTGCGGCGGTTGCGGCCCCCACCCGAGTTGGGGGTCGACGCCATCGGCCTCGCCCACATCGCCGCACGCGCCTTCGCCGAGCGCCCGAGTCGCGAGGTCGACGTCAGTCACCTCCAACCCGTGCGCATGACCGTCGGGGAGGCCGCCGAGCTCGTCGCCGGTGAGCTGCGGCGCGCCGGGGGAGCGGCGACCTTCGCCGAGGTCACCGCCGGCTGCCGTCATCCCGTCGAGCGCATCGTCTGCTTCCTCGCGGTCCTCGAGCTCTACAAGCACGAGGCCGTCGACCTCGGCCAGGACGAGGCCTTCGGCGAGATCGGCATCACCGCGCGCCGTCTCGAGGCGGTGCACGCCGGGCTCGCCCTCGACGCCTACGATGGCCGCCCCGCCGCCGGCGACGGCGCGGCCGTCGAGCAGGCGGCGCAGACGGAGCGGGTGAGCGCAACGGCCCGCGAGGGCGACGATGGCCGCTGAGCCGACGGGCGGGGCGGCGACGCCGCCCGCGCCCGAGCTGCGCCGCGCCCTCGAGGGGATCCTGCTCGTCGTCGACGAGCCGGTCCCCGCCGACGTCGTCGCCGAGGCGCTCGACCTGCCGAGCGGGGAGGTCGAGGCGGCGCTCACCGCCCTCGCGGCGCGCTACGTCGAGGAGGGCCGCGGTTTCGCCCTGCGCTCGGTTGCCGGCGGCTGGCGCCTCTACACCGACCCGTCGGTGGCACCGGCCGTCGAGCGGTTCGTGCTCCACGGGCGCTCGGGGCGGCTCACCCAGGCTGCCCTCGAGACGCTCGCCATCGTCGCCTACCAGCAGCCGGTCACGCGCGCGAGGATCTCCGAGATCCGCGGGGTCGACGCGGACGGGGCCGTGCGCTCGCTCGTCGCCCGCGGGCTCGTCACCGAGGTCGGCCGCGACGCGAGCCCGGGGCAGCCCCTGCTCTACGGCACGACGGCGGCCTTCCTCGAGCAGCTCGGCCTCGCAAGCCTCGAGGAACTGCCACCCCTGCCCGACCTCGGCGCCGACGGACCGCTGCCAGCGGAGCCGCCCGTCGACGGCTACCGCGAGGCTCGCCGTGTCATGGCCAGCCAGCCGGAGGAGCCACCGCCGTGAGCGAGCAACGCGTGCAGAAGCTCCTCGCCGCAGCCGGCGTCGGGAGCCGACGCGCCTGCGAGGAGCTCATCGCCGAGGGGCGGGTGACCGTCGACGGCGAGGTCGTCTCCCTCGGCGCCAAGGCCGATCCCGAGCGCGACACCGTCGCCGTCGACGGCGAGCGCGTGCCGGTCAACCCCAGGCTCGTCCACCTCCTGCTCAACAAGCCCCGGGGCGTGGTCACGACGGTGACCGACCCGCAGGACCGTCCGACGGTCATGGACCTCGTGCCGCCCTCGCCCCGCGTCTACCCCGTCGGGCGCCTCGACCAGGACACCGAGGGACTGCTCCTGCTCACCAACGACGGTGAGCTCGCCAACCGTCTAGCCCATCCGCGCTACGAGATCCCGAAGACCTACGTCGCGCAGGTCCGGGGTCCCGTGCGCCGGCGCGCCCTGCGCCTCCTCCAGGAGGGCGTCGAGCTCGATGACGGCCTCGCCCGGGCGCGCGGGGTGCGCGAGCTCGGGCAGTCCGGTGAGCGTGTCCTCCTCGAGCTCGTGCTCGCCGAGGGGCGCAAGCGCGAGGTACGCCGCATGCTCTCAGCGGTCGGCCATCCCGCCGAGCGGCTCGCCCGCGTCGCGCTCGGGCCGCTGCCGCTCGGCGACATCGCGCCGGGGAAGTACCGCCCGCTGCGGAACGACGAGGTGCGCGCGCTCTACGCCGCGGTCGACCTCGGCGGCGACCGCGACGACACGAGGGAGGGGAGCACCGCGTGACCCACGTGGCCGCGCTGCGAGGCGCCACCACCGTCGAGGAGGATGACCGCGAGGCGGTCCTCGAGCGCACGAGCGAGCTGCTCGCGGTGCTCATGGAGCGCAACGCCCTCACCACCGAGGAGGTCATCAGCCTCGTCTTCACCGCCACCGACGACCTGCGTAGCGCCTACCCGGCCGAGGCGGTGCGCGCGGCAGGCATCGCCGACGTGCCGATGCTGTGCATGCGCGAGCTCGACATCGCCGGGCCGACGAACATCCCGCGGTGCATCCGCGTGCTCGCCCACGTCCACACCGACAAGCCGCGTGCGGAGCTGCGCCACGCCTACCTCCACGGGGCCAGCCAGCTGCGCAGCGACCTTCCCGAGTGAGCGGCGCCGCAGCATGAGCGAGACCTCGACGGCACTGCAGCAGCGCGCCCCCCGCCGGGTGGCGATCATCGGCACCGGCCTCATCGGCGCCTCGCTCGGCCTCGCCCTGCGCCGTCTCGTCGACATCGACGCCGTCATCGGCTACGACGCCGACGGGGCACAGCTCGCCACGGCGCTCAGCCGCGGCGCGCTCACCGAGGTCGCGCCGTCGGCGGCGGCCGCCGCCGACGGCGCCGACCTCGTCGTCCTCGCGGTACCGGTCTCGGCGGTCGGCGTCGTCGCCGCCGAGGTGGGGCCGGTGCTCGCGCCGGGCGCGCTGCTCACCGACGTCGCGAGCGTCAAGGCCAGCGTCGTCGAGCTGCTCCAGCGCGCCGCGCCCCCCCACGCCCACGTCATCGGCGGACACCCCATGGCCGGGTCGCACGAGGTCGGCGCGGCGCATGCCTCCGCCGAGCTCTTCGTCGGCGCGACGTACCTGCTCACCCCGACGACCTACACCGACCCGCTGGCCTTCGGTCGGCTGCACGCCCTCGTGACCCGCCTCGGCGCCCGCCCGCTCGCGGTCGCACCCGAGCGCCACGACCTCCTCGTGGCCGTCGTGAGCCATCTGCCGCAGCTCGCCGCGACGACGCTCATGAACCTCGCGAGCGACCGCGCCCGCGAGGAGCACGCAGGGCTCCTGCTGCTCGCCGCCGGCGGTTTCCGTGACGCCACGCGCGTCGCGGCGAGCAACCCCGATCTCTGGCTCGAGATCGTGCGGGAGAACCGCGCGGCCATCACCGCCGTCCTCGACGACTACGCCGAGCACGTCACCGCGCTCCGCGGCGCGCTCGCGGGGCCCGACGACGAGGAGCTTCGTCGTGTGCTCGACCGCGCCCGCGCCGCGCGCCGCTCGCTGCCGGGCAAGGAGGTGCCCTCGGGCACGCTCGTCGAGCTGCTCGTGGCGATCCCCGACCGTCCAGGGGTGCTCGCGGAGGTCACGACGACCGTCGGCGCGGTACCGGTCAACATCGAGGACCTCTCGATCGAGCACGCCGCCGAGGGCGGCCGCGGGCAGCTCCGCCTGCTCATCGCCGGTCCCGCGGCCGCGGCGGCTGCGCGTGCGGCGCTCGAGGCGCGCGGGCACGACGTCGTGGAGCGCATCCCGTGAGCGCCCGGCCTCGTGTCCTCGAGATCGCCCCAGGCCGGGTCGCCGGAGGGGTCGCGGTGCCGGCGTCGAAGTCGATGACGAACCGCCTCCTCGCGATCGCCGCCCTCGCCGAGGGGGAGGCGGTCCTGCGCGATCCCCTCGACAGCGACGACGCCGAGGCGATGCGCGAGGCCGTCGCCGCGCTCGGCGCCGGAGTCAGCGTCGAGCCCGGCTGCTGGCGCATCACCGGGCGGGCGGGCCGGCTCACCGCTCCGGCCCTGCCGATCGACGCCCGTCTCTCAGGCACGACGATGCGCTTCGCCACCGCGATGACCACGCTCGCCGACGGTCCCGTCGTCGTCACCGGCGCGGCGCCGCTGCGACGCCGGCCGATCGCACCGCTCGTCGCCGCGCTCGGTGACCTCGGCGCGGATGTCGCGTGCGCTGACGGCTACCCGCCGACGGAGAGCCGAGGCGGCGGGCTACGGGGCGGGACGACCACCGTCGACGTGCGGCAGTCCAGTCAGTTCGCGAGCGCCGTCCTCCTCGTCGCCCCATTCGCCGAGGACGAGGTCGAGGTGCGCCTGCGCGGGCCCGCCGCCGACGGCTACATCGACCTCACCGTCGCCGCCCTCGCCGACGCCGGCGCGGGCATCACCGAAGGGCCGGCGCGCGCCTGGCGGGTCCGCCCCGGTGGGCTGCGCGCCCCCGACGTGCGCGTCGAGTACGACGCGAGCGCCGCCTGCCACCTCCACGCCCTGGCCGCGGCGAGCGGCGGGGCGGTCACCGTCACGAACGCTGCACCCGGCGCGCGTCAGCCCGACGCCGGCTTCGTCGAGGTGCTCGCGGCGATGGGCTGCGAGGTCAGCCGGGACGGGGACGCGCTCACGGTGCGCGGCCCCGACCGCCTCGCGCCCGTCGACGTCGACCTCGCGGCGATGCCCGACCAGGTCACGAGCCTGGCGGTGCTCTGCGCGCTCGCGGAGGGCACGAGCACGATCCGTGGCGTCGGTGTGGCCCGGACCCACGAGACCGATCGGCTCGCCGCGCTCGCGCGTGAACTGGGCAAGCTCGGCGTTGCCGTCGAGGAGGCGCCCGAGCGACTGCGGATCACCGGGGGTACCGCAAGGGGACCCGCGACGCTCGACACCTACGACGACCACCGTCTCGCGATGGCCTTCTCCGCGCTCGGTGCCGCGCTGCGGGGCGTGACCGTTGCCGATCCCGGCTGCGTGGCGAAGACCTATCCGGGATTCTGGGACGACGTCGCCGGTCTCGGCCTCGAGCAGCGGGAGGTGCCGGCGTGATCGTCGTCGCGATCGACGGCCCGGGCGGCGTCGGCAAGTCGACCGCGGCACGCGGCCTCGCTCGCCGCCTCGACGTGCCGCACGTCGACACCGGGGCGTTCTACCGCGCGGCCACGCTCGCGGTGCTGCGCGCCGGCGTCGACCCCGCCGACGGCCCGGGCAGCGCCGAGGTCGCCCGCCGCGCGGTCATCGGGTGGCGTGCCGGTCGGGCGCTGCTCGACGGCGAGGACGTCGAGGACGCCATTCGGGGTCCAGAGGTCACCGCGAACGTCTCCGCGGTGTCGGCGCACCCGGAGGTGCGCGCCGCGCTGCTCGAGCGCCAGCGCGCCGGTGTCCGTGAGCGCGGCGGGGTCGTCGAGGGTCGTGACGCCGGCACCGTCGTCGTGCCCGACGCCGACCTCAAGGTGTGGCTGACCGCCGCGCCCGCTGAGCGCGCCCGACGTCGGGCCGGCCAGCTCGGGCGGACGGCCCCCGGCGAGGTCGAGCGCCTCACCGCCGAGCTCGCCGCCCGCGACGACGCTGACGCCGCGCAGATGGCCCGGGCCCGCGACGCCGTGGTCATGGCCACCGACGAGCTCGAGGCCTCCCAGGTCCTCGACCGACTCGAGGCGATGGCCCGCTCGGCGCGCGAGGCGTCGGGCCGCCGGGAGGAGGCCCGGGGATGACCGAGCCCAGTGGACCGCCGGTCGTGGCGGTCGTCGGACGGCCCAACGTCGGCAAGTCCACGCTCGTCAACCGCCTCGTCGGCGCGCGGGAGGCCATCGTCGAGGAGCGCCCCGGGGTCACCCGCGACCGCACCTCCCACGAGGCGCAGTGGCGGGGTCGCACGGTCTCGGTCGTCGACTCCGGCGGCTGGACGCCGGGTTGGGGCGATCTCGATGATCCGCTCGCCGCGGCGGTGACCGCCCAGGCCGAGCTGGCAGCCGAGCACGCCGACCTCGTGCTCTTCGTCGTCGACGCCACCGTCGGGATCACCGACGACGACGCCGCGGTGGCGGGCTGGCTGCGCCGGGGTGGCGCCCCGGTCGTCGTCGTGGCGAACAAGGCCGACTCCCTCGGCGCCCCCGGCGCCCTCGTCTCGGCGGTCGCCGACCTCCATGGCCTCGGGCTCGGCGACGCCGTCCCGGTGAGCGCCCTGCATGGCACCGGGTCGGGCGACCTCCTCGACGTCGTGCTCGCGCGGCTCGAGGCCGACGCCGCGTTCGACCGCCCCGACCCCGACGAGGAGGGCGTGCCCGGCGTCGCGCTCATCGGCCGCCCCAACGTCGGGAAGTCGAGCCTGTTCAATCGCCTCGTCGGGGCCGAGCGCGCGATCGTCGACCACCGTCCCGGCACGACACGCGACGCCGTCGACACCATCGTGCGCCTCGGGGACGGTCGGTCCTACCGCTTCGTCGACACTGCGGGCCTGCGCCGGCGGGCGCGGGTGCGTCGCGGCGGGGACGCTACCGAGTACTACTCGACGGTCCGCACATTGCGGGCGCTGTCCTCCGCGGCGGTGGCGCTGCTCATCGTCGACGTCGACGACGTCATCGGGGAGCAGGAGCAGAAGCTCGCCCGGCAGGTCCTCGACGCGGGTCGTGGCCTCGTCCTCGTCCTCAACAAGTGGGACCTCATCGACGATGAGTCCCGTCGGCTGCGCGAGCGGGAGCAGGAGCGGTTGCTGCACTTCCTGCCCGACCCCCCGGTCGTGCGCACCGCCGCGACGACGGGGCGAGGCGTGGGCAAGCTGCCCGACGCGATCGACAGCGTGCTTGCCGAGTGGCGCCGGCGCGTACCGACCGCGCGACTCAACGACTGGCTTGCCGAGGCCGTCGCCGAGCACCCTCCGCCCCTCGTGGCCGGCCACGCCGTGAGGCTGCGCTATGCCACCCAGGTCGCCGTGGGCCCGCCGACGGTGCGCGTCTTCGCCAGCGGCAAGGTCGAGGACGGCTATCGCCGCTATCTCGAGCGCTCGCTGCGGGAGGCCTTCGGCTTCGCCGGGACGCCAATCGACTTCGCCGTGCGGATCCGTCCCCGCTGGGAGGAGCGGGGACGTTAGCTGGGCCTCAGGCTGCGCGCTCGGCCTTGATCCGCTTGCACTCGGGGCAGATCGGGAATCGCTCCGGGTCACGCGAGGGCACCCAACGCTTGCCGCACAGGGCGGTCACGGCCTTGCCGGTCACCGCGCTCTCGACGATCGACGACCGGGGGACGTAATGGCTGAACCGCTCGTGGTCGCCGTCGTCGGGCCTGGCGACCCGCGGGCGCTGCTCGATGTCGACGCTGCTCACGACCGCTCCTCGATCGTCGGTGAGGACGTGCGGGGCGCCGGCGCGGGGGCGGACGCCGCGCATCGGCGCCGCGTCGGGATGGGCGGATTCGAACCGCCGATCTCCGCTCCCCCAGAGCGGCGCCCTGGACCAAACTGGGCCACATCCCGGTGGCGACCGCAGCACGGCCGCCGGGGACGCAGGCTACCCGCGAGCCAGCCCCGTCGCCACCCGCGGAGCCGGGCTGCCCCGCAGGACGCCCGGAGCGACCGCCTGGCGCCGCGCCGGCTGCGGCGCGAGGATGCGGGCGGCGACGACGAGGAGCGAGACCGTGGGCCTGTTCGACGCTGGCGCGCGCGGCGACAGCAGCGAGGCCGAGCTGCGTGACCGCGTGGCGACCGTACCCAATGCCATCACCGCGGTGCGCCTGGCCGGCATCCCCGTCTTCGCCTGGCTCGTGCTCGGCCCGGGCGCCTACGGCATGGCCCTGGCCCTGCTCGTGGCGATCGCGGCCTCCGACTGGGTCGACGGCTACGTGGCACGACGCTTCGACCAGGCAAGCCGGCTCGGCGCCGTCCTCGACCCCCTCGTCGACCGCATCCTCATCGTCGTCGCGCTGCTCACGCTGCTCGCCGCCGGCGTCGTCCCGCCCGCCCTCGTCATCCTGCTCGTGACCCGCGACGTCCTCGTCGTGGGCGGTGCGCTCGTGCTCTTCGGTGGGCTCGCCCCGATGCCGGTCAACCGCACCGGCAAGGCGGCGACGGCCGCGCTCTTCGCCGGCATCGCCCTTCTGCTCGCCGCCGCCTGGCGCGAGGCTGCGGTCGTCTCGACGCTGGCCTGGACGCTGACCGTCGCCGGCACCGTCGCCTACTATGTGGCTGGACTGCTGTACGCCCGCAAGGCCTGGGAGCTGCGCCGCGGCTGAGGCTCGCGGCGACGAGGGAGTTGCCGATGGCGGACCCGGCCGAGGCCCTTGGACTGGGCCAGAGCCCGCCGCACGACTACGGGCCCCGCGACCCGCGCCGCTGGCGCGCGCCCTGGTCGGCTCACGCCGTCACCGCGCTCACCGCGCTCGGCGCCCTCACGGTCGGCTTCCTCCTTGCCGCCGCGCTGTCGGCCGGCCGCGAGGCCGCCGAGGCGCAGGATGCGCGCAAGGACGAGCTCATCGACCTCATCGGCGAGCGCATCGAGCGCACCGAGGAGCTCTCCGCCCAGCTCGACACGCTCCGCGGCCGCGTTGCCGAGGCCGAGGAGGTGGCCTTCGCCGGCGTCGCTGTGCTCCGCAGCGACGTCGAGGCGCTCGAGCTCGCCGCGGGTCTCACCGACCTCACCGGCCCCGGCGTCGTGCTCGTCCTCGACGACGCGAGCGACCCCTGTCCGCAGCGGCCCGCCGACTGCCGCATCCAGGACGTCGACCTCCAGCTCGCGATCAACACGCTCTTCGCTGCCGGGGCCGAGGCCGTCGCCGTCAACGACCAGCGCGTGCTCAGCGTCACCGCGGTGCGCAGCGCCGGGCAGACCGTGCTCGTCAACCGCCAGGTCCTGACCGCGCCGTACGAGCTCGTCGCGCTCGGCGACCGGGACGCACTCGAGGAGACGGTGGCCGGCTCGTCGCTCGCCGCGGACTTCGCGGTCTGGCGCGACGAGTTCGGTCTGCGCTTCGACCTCGAGACGACCCCGGCGGCGGACGTGCCCGCCTTCCGGGGCTCGGTGCCCGTGGACCTCGCCACGCCGGTCGCGCCGACGGGCGGCGCCGACGTGCGCGACGCCGACGTCCCTGGGGAGGACCGCTGATGATCCCGCTCATCGCCCTGCTGGTCGGCGCGGCGCTCGGCCTCGTGCTGCAGCCCGAGGTGCCTGCCTTCCTCGCCCCGTACCTGCCGGTGGCCGTCGTCGCGGCGCTCGACGCGGTCTTCGGCGGGGTACGGGCGCGCCTCGACGGCACCTTCAGCGACCGCGTGTTCCTCGTGTCGTTCCTCAGCAACGTCGTGCTCGCGGTGTTCCTCGTCTTCCTCGGGGACCAGCTCGGGGTCGGCAGCGAGCTGGCGACCGCGGTCGTCGTCGTCCTCGGGGTCCGGATGTTCCAGAACCTCGCCGCGGTGCGGCGTCATCTCTTCCAGGCCTAGCCGCTCCTACCATGGGGGCATGGTCGAGTCCCTCGAGCATGCCCCCGAGACCGCGCGGGAGGAGGCCCCTCCACCCGCGCGGCGCGGCGTGCCCTGGGTGCAGCTCGGCATGGCCCTCGCCAGCGCCGCCCTCGGGTTCGTCCTCGTCGCCCAGGTGCGCGCCACCGAGACCTTCGACGAGCGGCTCGCCGCCGAGCGCGAGGAGGACCTCGCGGTCATCCTCGCCGACCTCACCGCGCAGAGTGACGCGCTGCAGTCGGAGATCAGCGACCTGCGGCTCCTGCTCTTCGAGTACGAGTCGTCGGCCGAGGCCGAGGACCTCGCCCGCCGCAGCCTCGAGCAGCGGCTCGAGGACCTCCGTGTCCTCTCGGGCGTGGCACCCGTCGAGGGCGAGGGGCTCGTCCTCGACATCGACGATCCCCTCGGGCAGGTCTCCCACGAGCGCCTCGTCGACGTCGTCCACGAGTTGCGCGACTCCGGTGCGGAGGCCATCGACGTCGGTGGCGTGCGGCTCGTGGCCTCCTCGGCCTTCACCGAGGCCAACGAGCGCCTCGTCGTCGACGGCGAGCCCCTCGAGCCGCCCTACCGGGTCGCCGCGGTCGGGCCCGCCGAGGCGATGGCCTCCGCGCTCGCGCTGCCCGGGGGTGCGCTCGATGCGCTCTCCGCGCTGCCGGAGGTCGAGCCCCGCGTCGAGGAGCTCGCCCAGCTCAGCGTGCCCGCCCGACAGGGCCGCAGCGCCTTCATCTACGCCGAGCCCGTACCCGACGACGGCGAGAGCGGGTAGCATCCCGGCGCATCGACCGTTGCAGGCCACCTCTCGAGGAGCGCCGGGGTGAACCCAGCAGATCTCAAGTACTCCGAGGAGCACGAGTGGGCGCGGGTCGAGGGCGCCCGCGTCGTCGTCGGCATCACCAGCTACGCCCAGGAGGCGCTCGGCGACGTCGTCTACGTCGACCTGCCGGCGGCGGGCACACGCGTCGAGCGTGGCCAGCCCTTCGGCGAGGTCGAGTCGACGAAGAGCGTGTCCGACCTCTACGCGCCGGTCTCGGGCACGATCAGCGAGCGCAACGAGGAGCTCGAGTCGCGACCCGAGCTCGTGAACCGCGACCCCTTCGGTGAGGGCTGGATGGTCGCGATCGACGCCGACGACCCCGTCGAGCTCGACGGCATGCTCAGCGCCGAGGCCTACGAGGCGCTCATCGCCCGCGCATAGCCCGTGGGGCCGTCCCACGGGATGCGCTGCTACGATGCGCCTCCGTCGGGCCGCTCGCGTCCATCGACGGGAAGTGGGGAGCGGATGTACTGCACGCACTGCGGTCACGAGAACCCGACCGACGCGAACTTCTGCGGCAACTGCGGACGCCCGCTCGCGCCGGTGACCGACCAGACGACGGGCGCGATCGGCCGGATCGACGTCGACGGCCCCGTCGACGAGGGCATCGACCAGCGTGGCATCCTCGCCGACCTCGAGAGCGGCACGGCCCTGCTCGCCGTCGTCCGCGGGCCCAACCAGGGCGCGCGCTACCTCCTCGACAGCGACGTCGTCACCGTCGGACGCCACCCCGACAGCGACATCTTCCTCGACGACATCACGGTCTCGCGCCGCCACGCGGAGTTCCGGCGCGACGGTGACCGCTTCTGGGTGCACGACTCCGGAAGCCTCAACGGCACCTACGTCAACGGCCGGAGGGCCGAGGACCAGCAGATCGTCACCGGCGACGAGGTCCAGGTCGGCAAGTTCAAGCTCCTCGCGATCGTCGCGGAGCCGACGACGTGAGGCGCGGGGTCGACGGTGCCCGGTGATGGCTACACGATCGGCGAGGTCCTCAACCAGCTGAAGGAGGAGTTCGAGGACATCACGATCTCGAAGATCCGCTTCCTCGAGTCCGAAGGTCTGATCTACCCCGATCGCACCGAGTCGGGCTACCGCAAGTTCACCGACGACGACGTTGACCGGCTGCGCTTCATCCTCACCGCCCAGCGGGACCACTACCTGCCCCTCAAGGTCATCCGCGAGCAGCTCGAGCGGCTCGACGCGGGGGAGCTGCCGGGCTCGGCGGCCGCGGAGGCCACCGCCGAGCCCACCCCGACGAGGGCGGGCGCCGCGCCAGCCGACCCCACCGCCGTGGCGCCGATCGAGGTCCCCGGCACACCCTCGCAAGTGGGGCTCCGCGAGCTCTGCGAGGCAACCGGCCTCGACGCCGCGCAGGTCCGGGCGCTGCGCGACTTCGGGATCCTCGGCGGTCATGGCGACGAGGGCGCCCCCTTCGACGCCGACGACGTCGCCGCGGGGCGTACGGCCAAGGAGCTGCTGCGCCTCGGTCTCGAGCCCCGCCACCTGCGGATGTACCGGCAGTTCGCCGAGCGTGAGGTCGCGCTCTTCGAGCAGCTCGTCATCCCCTTGCAGCGCCAGCGCAACCCCGAGGCCCGTCGGCAGGCGGCCCGCCAACTCGAGACCCTCGCCGAGCTCACCACCCGCCTGCAGTCGGTCCTGCTCTCGCGCGAGCTGCGCGCCCACGTCCACCACGACCGCTGATGGCCCCTCCTCCCGCCGCCTTGGCCACCACGGCTCGTGGCCGAGGGCTCCGGCCGGCGGGCGCCGTCGCCCTCCTCGTCGTCCTCGCCGTCCTGTCCGCCGCCCCGCCCGCGTGGGCCGAGCCCGCGGTCACCGCCGAGGGAGCGGTGCTGTGGGAGCCGGCAAGCGACGCCCGGATCGTCGACGTCGACGCCGACACGGCCCGTCCGATGGCTTCGACGACGAAGATCATGACGGCCCTGCTCGCCCTCGAGGAGGCCGACCCCGACGAGCTCGTGACGGTCTCGGCCAACGCCGCCGCGATCGGGCGGACCCCCGGCGCCGCGACGCTGCGCCTCGAGGAGGGACAGGAGCTCGCGATGGAACGCCTCGTGGCCGGCATCCTTCTCGAGTCGGGCAACGACGGCGCGGTGGCCATCGCCGAGCATCTCGCCGGCAGCGAGGAGGTCTTCGTCGAGCGCATGAACGCCCGTGCGGTCGAGGCCGGACTCGCCGCCACCGACTTCCGGGACAGCTCGGGGCTCAACACCGATCCCGCGCACGCCGCGAGCCCCGCCGACCTCGCCGAGCTCGGCGCGGTCGCGATGGCCGACGCGACGTTCGCCGAGCTCGTCGGGCGGACGAGCATCGACGACCCCGTCCTCGGCCGCCTCGACAACCGCAACGAGCTCCTCGGGACCTACGAGGGCGCGACCGGCGTGAAGACGGGCTTCACGTCCCTGGCCGGGTTCTGCCTCGTGGCGAGCGCCGAGCGCGACGGCCGTACCCTGTTCGCCGTCGTACTCGGCAGCGACGACAGCTTCGCCGACAGCGCCGCGCTGCTCGACCACGGTTTCGACACCACCCGGCTGCTGCGCGTCGAGGACGACGTGTCGTTGCTGCGGTACCGCTGGGCGGACACCGAGGTGCCCCTCGTGCTCGCCGACGGACTGGCCGAGACCCTGCCCGCCGAGGCCGAGATCACCGCCGAGGCGACCCTCGACCCGACCCTCGAGCGCCCCGCGCCGGCGGGGGCCAGCGCGGGTGAGCTCGTCGTCACCGTCGACGGGGAGGACCTCGACGCCGGTGCGCTGCACCTCGCCGCGCCCGTCGATGCCGGGGGCGGGACGAATGGCGCGGGTGCGGTCGGCGCCGCGGTCGCCGACGGCCTGCGGGCACTCGCCCGCCTCGCTCCCGCGGAGGTGGAGGTCGATTGAGGCCGGACGGGGCAGGCCCGTAGACTCAGGGCAGGTCGAGGTAGAGGAGCCGCGGTGATCGAGCTCGAGCTCGTGGGCGTGCGCGTGGAGCTGCCGCACAACCAGCCGATCGTCCTGCTCAAGGAGACGGGTGGCACGCGCTTCCTGCCGATCTGGATCGGTCCGGTCGAGGCGACGTCGATCGCGTTCGCCCTCCAGGGGGTCGTGACCCAACGGCCGATGACCCACGATCTCCTGCGCGACCTGCTCGAGGCCCTCGAGGTGGGCGTCGAGCGCATCGTGGTCACCGAGCTCCATGAGGGCACCTTCTACGCAGAGATCCACATGGCCTCCGGCAAGCAGCCCGTCGTCGTCTCCTCCCGGCCCTCCGACGCCATCGCCCTCGCCGTGCGGGCGAGCGTGCCGATCTACGCGCACGAGGGCGTGCTCGACGAGGCCGGCATCGAGATCGAGGACGACGAGGAGGAGGAGGTCGAGCGCTTCAAGGAGTTCCTCGACGAGGTCACCCCCGAGGACTTCGATCAGTAGCGCTGCATCTCCATCGAATACTCTAGATAGTTTTTCATGCGTTGAGCGCACGCTCTCGGCGTCCCGCAACGCGTCACCCACAGTGTTGTCCCCAGGTTGTGGAGATTCCCCCGCCGTGTGGACGGCGGTCCCGGGTTGTTGACCGCCGGTGGGTGGCGCAGTAGCGTGCAGCACCGCTGGAATCACGGCACTGGCATCCAGCGTCGGCGTGGGGCGCGAGGCCGGCGGTCGCCCGCCGTGGGGCAGCGCAGGGACGATCCGAGGGGCGAGGCATGGGCGGACGATCATCGAACCGGTATCTCCGCGACATTCCGTTGCCCGGCATCGACGCCGGCCCGCGCGGCTACCGGGGCCCGGCGGTGTGCAAGCTCGTGGGCATCACCTACCGTCAACTCGACTACTGGACGACGACGGGCCTCGTCCGGGCCTCGGTGCGCAGCGCGACCGGCTCGGGCTCCCAGCGCCTCTACGCCTTCGACGACATCGTCCAACTCAAGGTCATCAAGCGCCTCCTCGACACCGGCATCGCCCTGCAGCGCATCCGCGAGGCGCTCGAGTTCGTGCGCGACCGCGGGCTCTCCCTCTCGTCGATCACGCTCATGAGCGACGGGCAGACGGTCTACGCGATGGACGACGAACGTCAGATCATCGACCTGCTCCGCAGGGGGCAGGGAGTCTTCGCCATCGACGTGGAGCCACTCGCCGCCGAGACCGAGGCCGCCATCACGGAGTTGCCTGGCGAGCCGGCCTACCCTGTGAGCATGGACGCCCCTGCGGGCGCCGACGACGCCGACACGGGCTCCTGAGCCCCACCGGCCCCCAGGCCCGGTCGGCCGAATGCGAACGATCGCCTATTGCCATTCGCGCGCAGTCGTGGGATGTTCCTGGTTCACGGGCCGTCGGCGCGGTCGAGCGCGGCGAGGAGGGCATGCGGTGGCGGGCACACGGGCCGGGCGGATGACGCGATGCTGATCGCGCGCGTCGAGGGCTCGGCGGTCTCGACGGTCAAGGATCCCGCGCTCACAGGCATCAAGCTCCTCGTCGTGCGTGAGGCGGGCCTCGACGGCGAGCCCACCGGTACGGCGTTCATCGCCGCCGACGCCGTCGGCGCCGGCGAGGGAGAACTCGTCCTCGTCGCCCGGGGCAGCGCCGCGCGGCACACCCAGGTCACCCTCGAGCGACCCGTCGACGCGGTGATCATGGGCATCATCGACTCGCTCGAAGCCGATGGCGAGGTCACGTTCCGCAAGAGCTAACAAGGGGGGTCGGCAGGCGTGCGCGCGTCGTCACGGGAGTTGCTCAGCGTCGGCATCGACGTGGGCACGACGACGACGCAGGTCGTCTTCAGCCGACTCCTCGTGCGCGACACCGCGCGTGGCGGTTCGGTCCCACGCCTCGCGATCGACACCCGGACCGTGGTCTACGAGAGCCCGGTCCACCTCACCCCGCTCGCGAGTGCCGACGTCGTCGACGCCGACCGCCTCGCGACGATCGTCGCGGGGGAGTACGCCGCGGCTGGTGTCGAACCGGAGACCGTCGAGACCGGCGCGGTCGTCGTCACCGGTGAGATCGCCCGGACCCGCAACGCCGACGCCATCCTCGAAGCGATCTCCGCCCTCGCCGGCGACTTCGTCGTCACCGTGGCCGGACCCAACGTCGAGGGGCAGATCGCCGGGCGTGGCTCGGGCGCCGCGGCCTACTCGGTCGAGCACTACACCCAGGTCACGAACATCGACATCGGCGGCGGCACCGCCAACGCCGCGATCTTCCGCCTCGGTCGCCACCTCGACGCCTCCGCCGCCGCGGTGGGCGGGCGCCAGGTCGAGGTCTCGGCCACGAGCGGCGCGGTCGTCCACGTCGCCCCTCCGGGGCGCCGCCTCGCCGACCTGCTCGGCCTCGAGCTGCGTGAGGGCGCACCGGCGCGACTGCCGGAGCTCGAGCGGTTGTGCGAAGCCATGGCCGAGGTCGTCGCCGACCTCGCCCTCGGTGAGGAGGGCGAGTTGACCCGGGCGGTGGCCCTCGGTCCGCCGATGCCCGCGGCGACGGACTCGACGGCGGTGCTGCTCTCCGGCGGAGTCGGCTCGTGCTACTACCGCGAGGAGGACGCCGCGACCCTCGACGCCGTCGCGGCCTACGGCGACGTCGGACCGCTGCTCGGCCATGCGCTGCGGCTCAACCGCCGACTGTCCGCGCTCACGCACGTCGAGCCCGACGAGACGGTGCGCGCGACGGTCCTCGGCGCGGCGAGCCAGACGGTCACGCTGTCGGGCTCGACGATCTGGGCCGAGCCCTCGCTGCTGCCGCTGCGCAACCTGCCCGTCGTGCGCCCGCACCTCAACGGCGCGCTCGCCCGCGGGGGAGGGGTGCTCGCCTCGGCGATCAGCGACGGACTCGCGCGCTGGGACCGTGAGGGCGACGGGCAGGTCGCCCTGGCCCTCGACCTGCCGGAGCGCCTCGACTACGAGGGGCTCCAGCGCCTCGCCAGCGGGGTCATCCGCTACGCCGAGGACGCGCTCGACGCCGACGAGCCCGTCGTCATCGTCACCGGTCGCGACTACGCCCAGTCGTTGGGACAGACGGTCAAGGGGCTGACCCCGTCGCGGCCGCTCGTGGTCATCGATCAAGTCGGACTCGACGAAGGGGACTTCATCGACATCGG
>SLNF01000188.1 GCA_007133145.1 Nitriliruptorales bacterium | reverse complement strand
TGGTGGCGCCGTCGTCGTCGGCGGCGCGATAGCCGGCACGGTCTTCGCCGGCGAGGATCACCGCGGCGGCGGTGGGTGTGTGGGGGTGGTGGCAGCTGGTGGGGTGGGGGTGGCGCCGGCTCCGCTGTGCTGTCGAATGCATGTTCGAAGTATGCCCCGTATGACGGTGGCTGTCAAGGGTTTTCGATAGATCGTGTGAATTTCTTTGGCGGTGGAGGTGACGGCCGCGGCAGCACCGCGGACCCGGCAGCGTGACCCCCACCGGATGGGCCTCCAACCCGGAGCCACCCGCCACACCAACACCCGCCATGGCGCTGCCCCGACAGCACGCGTCAGCTTCGAATCGCTGCTCGCCCAGAGCACGCCCCTCGCCACAGCGCCGGAAGACTGCGACGACACCGCCACCCCCGGGGCCAAGGCACTCTCGCACACCCCACGCCACCCTCCAGAACCGCCGAACGTCGCGGCCCTCCCGGCACGGGCCCGTCCGCGCTGCACCGCAGAGCGAAGGAGCCGCGGGCAGGACAAGCCCGGCGGAATCTGCGACGATGCCGGTTCGTCCCCTCGATGTGGAGGTCACGATGATGACCGAGGCGTCCCCTGCCGCCCTCTCGACGGCGCGCGCGCAGCGCGCGGACCTGTGGCGGCACATGACCGCGCTCGAGCACGCGGTGTCGCACCCCCTGCCGGGCCGCGTCAACGCGTGGGGTAGCGAGGTCCACGACGCACTCGTCGACCTCTCTTCGGGCTTCGAGCACCACTGTGCGGCCGTGGAGGCCCCCGACGGCCTCTTCGCCTCGGTCCTCGAGGCCGCGCCGCGACTCGACCACGCGATCCGCCGCCTCGCCGAGGAGCACATCGAGATCTCCGCGCTCATCAGCGAGCTCCTGCGGGAGGTGCGCACGCTCACGCGCGAGGGCACCGAGGAGGAGGGCTGCGAGGTGCGTTCCCAGATCACCGGCCTGCTTGGACGGCTCTCGCAGCACCGCCAGCGCGCCGCCGACCTCGTCTACGAGGCCTACGCCGTCGACATCGGCGTCGGGGACTGACCCCAGCGTCCGGGAGGTCGCTCAGCGGGCGACGAGGCGGGCGATCCACGGCCGCATCGCGCGGAACGCCTTGCCGCGGTGGCTGATCGCATCCTTCTCCTCCGGCGCGAGCTCCGCGCAGGTGCGCTCCTCGCCGAGGGGCACGAGGATCGGGTCGTAGCCGAACCCGCCGTCCCCGCGCGGGGTCTCAGCGAGCACGCCCTCGAGCGTCCCTTCCTCTATGTGCTCGACCCCGGGACCGGCGAGCGCGGCAGCGCAGACGAAGCGCGCGGCGCGGTCGGGCACCCCGGCCATCCGCTCGACGAGGAGCGCGAGGTTGGCGTCGTCATCACCGTGGGTGCCGGCGTAGAGCGCCGAGTCCACCCCGGGCTCCCCGCCGAGAGCATCGACGACGATGCCGGAGTCGTCGGCGAGGCAGGCCAAACCGGTCGCGGCGAACCCTGCGCGGGCCTTGAGCATGGCGTTCTCGGCGAACGTCGAACCAGTCTCGGCGACCTCGGGAAGCTCGAGGTCGAGTGCGCTGACGACCTCGACGGCGATGCCGTCGAGGATGCGCTCGAGCTCGGCGACCTTATGGCGGTTGCGTGTGGAGAGGACGAGCATCGGGGTCATCGGGCGTCCACCCCGGCCAGCGCGGCTTCCTGGTGTTCGATGAGCACCGCGCAGCCGATGGCGGCGAGATCGAGCAGCGCGTCGTGCTCGGCACGGCTGAAGGCCGACTCCTCGGCGGTGCCCTGGACCTCGACGAAGCGGCCATCGCCGGTCATCACGACGTTCATGTCGACGGTGGCTGCGGCGTCCTCGACGTAGTCGAGGTCGAGGCGGGGCTCACCATCGACGATGCCGACGCTGACCGCGGCGAGCGGCGCAAGGCGCGGCGGCCGCGGCAGCGCCCCGCTCTCCACGAGTGCATCGAGCGCAAGCCGCAGTGCCACCCAGCCGCCGGTGATCGCCGCGGTGCGCGTGCCTCCGTCGGCCTGGATGACGTCGCAGTCGACGGTGATCGTGCGCTCCCCGAGGTCGCCGAGGTCGATGCAGGAACGCAGGCTGCGGCCGATGAGCCGCTGGATCTCGTGGGTGCGCCCACCGAGCCGGCCGCGCACGGCCTCCCGGGGGGTGCGCTCAGAGGTCGCGCTCGGCAGCATCGCGTACTCCGCGGTGACCCACCCCAGTCCCTGCCCCCGGCGCCACCGGGGGACGTCCTCGGCGACGCTCGCCGCGCAGAGCACCCGCGTCAGGCCCGCAGAGATGAGGACCGATCCAGCGGGGAAGGCCTGCGCGCCGGTCTCGATCGTGGTCGGACGCAGGGTGTCGACGGGACGGTGGTCGGCACGGCTCACAGCGCGATCTCCATGCGATCGTGGGCGACGAGGATCTCGCCGTCGTAGGCCGCAGCCGCGTCGGCGGCGACCTCGGCGGGGTCGTAGGCAGGCTGGACGTGGGTCACGAGCAGGCGCTCGGCGCCCGCGCGCGCGGCGATGCGCCCGAGGTCCCCACCGGTGCAGTGCAGGTCGGCGGGCACCGGCCGCGCCGACTCCGGCCAGGTGGCGTCGCCGACGAGCAGCCCGGTGCCCGCCGCGCAGGCCACGAGGGCCTCGCAGGGACCGGAGTCCCCGGTGTAGGAGAGCAGGGGCCGCCCGTCGAGCTCGACGCGGCTCGCGAGCGTCTCGAGCGGATGGGCGGCGGCGAAGAGCCTCACCGACAGCGGGCCGAGCACGAGGCGCTGCCCCGCGGCGGCCTCATGGAAGCGCAGGTGCTCGAGGAAGCCTTCTCGGGCCTCGGCGTCGAGCAGCCCAGCCAGGCGCGCAGCGGCGCCCGCGGGCGCATGGACGTCGACGTGGGCGGGCGCCGACGGGCCGTAGCGCAGCGCGATGTGCAGCCCGTAGACGTCCGCGAAGTGGTCGGGGTGGAGGTGGCTCAGCAGGACCGCGTCGACGTCGGAGTGGTCGCATGGCAGGTTCGTCAGCGCCCCGTTGCCGCAGTCGAGGAGCAGGCGGTAGCCGTCGACGGTGAGGAGGTAGGAGGAGCAGGCGCGCCGCGGTCCGGGGTAGCTGCCGGCGGAGCCGAGCACGGTGAGGGTCGCGCTCATGCACTGGCCTTTCGCGCCGGAAGCAGATCGACGGTGGGCTCGACACGGGCCGCGCCGTCGCCGACGTCGGCGAGGCGGGGGCCGAGGAAGCGCTGCGCGAGCGCGCGGAAGGCCGCGCCGTCGCCGGTGACGGCGAAGCGGTGCTCGGGCACGCCCGCTTCGGTGCCGCGGGCGTCGAGGCCGTCGTCGACGAGTCGGCGGAAGACCGCACGCGCGGTCTCCTCGGCGCTGGAGACGAGCAGGACCCCCTCGCCCATGACGTGGGCGAGGACACCGGTGAGCAGCGGATAGTGGGTGCAGCCGAGGATGAGGGTGTCCACCCCGGCGGCACGCAGCGGGGCGAGGTAGCCCTCGGCGATGGCACGGACCTCCGGGTCGGTCGTGCGCCCGCGCTCGGCGAGGGCGACGAAGGCGGGGCAGGCCTGGCTCACGAGTTCGACGTCAGGCGCGACGCGGGCGAGCGCGCGGTCGTAGGAACCGGAGGCGATCGTGCCGACGGTACCGATGACACCGATACGCCCCGTGCGGGTGGCCCGCGCGGCGGTGGCCACCGCCGGCTCGATAACGCCGAGCAGCGGCACCGCCGAGGGGACGGCGTCGGCCTCGACGGCGGCGGCGGTCGCGGTATTGCAGGCAGCGACGGCGAGCTTGACGTCCTGGGCGGTGAGCCAGTCGACGATCTCGCGGGTGAAGGCGCGGACCTGCCCGAGCGGACGCGGACCGTAGGGCCCGCGGGCGGTGTCACCGAGGTAGACGAGCCGCTCGTCGGGCAGGAGATCCATGAGGGCGCGGGCGACGGTGAGTCCCCCCACGCCGGAGTCGAACACCCCGATGGGCCGGGGATCGCCGGTGTCGGCACGCATGGGCGTGGAGTCTAGCCCGCGCTCACGCCCAGAGCGTCTCGGAGAGGTCGTCGGCCATCGCCTCGACGTCGCCGGGCGCGTAGGCGCCCGTCGAGAGGTACTTCCACCCACCGTCGGGGCTGATGACGACGACCTTGCTGCCCTCCGGCAGGCGGCGCGGGGTGCAGACCTTGAGGGCGACGTGCAGCGCCGCGCCGGTCGACAGGCCCGCGAAGATGCCGGCCTCGGCGACGAGCCGCTTCGTCATCCGCAGCGCCTTGAGGGAGTCGACCTTGACCCGCCCGTCGAGGATCTCGGCGTCGAAGATCGGCGGGATGAAGCCCTCGTCGAGGCTGCGCAGCCCGTAGACGAGGTCGCCGTACTCCGGCTCGGCGGCGAAGACCCTCGCGGCGGGGTTGTGCTGCTTGAGCCGCCGGCCCACCCCGGTGAGCGTGCCGCCGGTGCCGAGGCCGGCGACGAGCGCGTCGACGTCGGGGAGATCGCGGATGATCTCGGGACCGGTCGTCTCGTAGTGTGCGCTCGGGTTCGCGGGGTTGCCGTACTGGAAGGGCATGAAGAGGTCGCTGTCGCCCTCGGCCATCTCCTGGGCGAGCAGCACCGAACCGTTCGATCCCTGGTCGGCGGGGCTGTAGACGACGTCGACGCCGTAGGCCCGCAGCAAGGTCGTGCGCTCCTCGGAGGTGTTCTCCGGCATGACGCACGTGAGCTTGTAGCCGCGCGGGACGCAGATCGCCGCGAGGGCGATGCCGGTGTTGCCCGAGGTCGGCTCGAGGACCCGGCTGCCGGGCTGGAGCAGTCCACGGCGCTCGGCGTCGTCGATGAGGTACTTCGCGACCCGGTCCTTCACCGACCCCGTCGGGTTCTGGCCCTCGAGCTTGAGGTAGAGCTCATAGCCGTCCGGAGTGAGCCCCGGCAGCCCCACGAGGGGGGTGTTGCCGACGGCGAGGCTGATGTCGGGCACGAGCATGGAGCCAGCCTACCCGGCGACCGCCCGGCCCTCCCCGCCCGGACGACGGGGGCCGGCGCCGCAGGCACCCGACGGCACCACTGCTCAGCGCGGCCCCGTGGGCGCGGGGTGGCCACCGACGCGCACCTCGCGCTCGGTGATCGTGCCGTCGCGGATGTCGAAGCCGCGGATGACCGGCTCGTCAGGGTCCTGCAGCGAGACGATGAGGTAGACGACGTCGGGGTAGAACGCGAGCTCGACGTCGGTGGGCGAGGGGAACGCCTCGGTGTGGGTGTGGGAGTGGTAGATCGCGAGGAGGTCGAGGCCACGGTCGTCCATGTCGCGCATCGCATGGAGCATCGCCTTGGGCTCCATCGAGTAGTACGTCATCGACCGTGCCGCGTTGGGGATCTCGTAGTGCGCGGCCACACCGTCGCCGTCACCGGCCAGCAAACCACAGACCTCGAAGGGCGCGTCGCTGCGGGCGTGCTCCACGAGCGCGTCGTAGGTGGCCTCGTCGAGATCGATCGTGCCGGCGATCTGCGCGCGGGTCACCACGTCCTCCTCGGGCCGGCGGGGCTGCTCGGTCGACGGCGAGCGCCGGCGACGGCGGCCAATCTAGCCGCGTGCCCGCGAGGCGGCCCCGGAGGTCCCGTCACGACCCTCGGAGGTCCGGATCGCGGTGGTCGCCGCGTCGAGGAAGCGCGCGATGACCTCCCGCTCTTCGTGGTCGAAGCCGGCGACCGCCTGCTCGAGCCGAAGGGCCGAGGCACGGTAGAAGTCGACGGCGGCGGCCTCCCCCTCAGGGGTGAGGCGTAGGTACGTGCGGCGCCGGTCCTCGCCGTCGCGCCGACGCTCGACGAGTCCACGCGCCTCGAGGCGATCGACGGTACCGGTGATCGCCCCACTCGAGAGCCCGAGCAGCGCGCCGAGCTCGCCCATCCGCAGGGGCTCGCGCCAGTGTTGGCCGATGAGCTCAGCGGCGCGGAGATCACTCGGGTGGAGCCCGAGCTCGCTCGCGAAGGCGTCGCTGAGTCGACGCGTGCCATCGGTCAGGGCCCGCAGCCGCACGAGCACCTCGCGGGCGTCGTCGTCGCCGAAGAGCTCACCGTCGAAGCGATAGTGCTGGGCCGCCCCGCCACCGCGCGGTGTCTCCCGCGTCTCCGCCATGCGCCGCTCCGACCGCTTCCGACAAGTCCCACCAACAGCGCCGATATGGACCAACGCTTACGAAACCCTAGCCTACCCTCGGCACACGGTCGGCACGTGACGCAGCATGGGCGCGTCACGCCTGCCGAGGTGTGGGAGGGCAAGGTCGCCGGGTACGGAACCGACGACGACGCGCGTCGGCGTGGGGACGAGGAGGTCCGTGGTGTCAGCGATTCGATTGCTCCCGTGGCCGCTGCACCAGGCGCTGGCCTACGCCGCCGGGGTCTTCTGCATCGTCGCCCCCTTCGCGCTCGACTTCGCCGAGGGCGGCCCGCTCGCGGTCTTCGTCGGCTCCGGGGTGGCCCTCCTGCTCATCGGCGTGCTCGGCAAGGGCAGGCCCGGCGTCGCCCAGGTCCTGCCGGCGACGGTGCACGTCGGGCTGACCTACATCCTCGGGTTCTTCCTCCTGCTCGCCCCGTTCGTCTTCGGCTTCGCCGACGAGGAGACGCCGCTGGCCACGGCGATCTTCGTCGGGCTGGCGATCGTCGTCATCACGCTCATCGCAGCGGTGCCGAGGGCGGAGGCCAGCCGGGCCGAGCCCGAGCCCGCAGAGACACCCACGGAGACGACGGCCGGCGCAGCGGCGCCGGACGAACCTGCCAGCGAGGCCGCCGACAGCGACGAACGGCCCCACGGGGAGGACGGCGAGGAGGGTCAGCCGCCGAGTTCGACGTAGACGGGCTCGCCTCCGCCCTCGGGGTAGGCCACGCCCCGGGCATCGTCCCCGGCACTGTGGACCGCGACGCCGTCGACGACGCACTCGTCGAAGGAGACCGCCCCACCCGCAGCGGTGACCTCGTCCATGACCGCCTCCCACACCCGCTGGGGCAGGGCGATGCGGGCCACGCCGCCAAAGCTGGCGCGACCCTCGTTGATGACCTGGGTGGCGATCGTCGTCGCGTTCATCGCGCGGCGGAGCGTAGCGGCAGGGCCGGGGATCCGCAGGGCCGAGCGACGCACGTCCGAGGCCACGAACGGGTACACCTCAGGGCAGGCGCAGCACGCGCCGACCACGACACCGTCGCCAAGGAGGTGCCCCGCCGGTGCAGGAGAGCTTCCGCATCGCCGAGGTGCGCGGCATCCCGATCGGGATGCACTGGAGCCTGCTCGTCATCTTTGCGCTCGTCTTCCTCGCGCTGTCCGGCGGGCTGCTCCCGGTGACCGTGCCCGACCACGAGCCGCTCGCCTACGGTCTCACCGGCCTTGCCACGACACTGGCCTTCTTCGGCTCCATCCTCGCCCACGAGCTCGGCCACGCCCTGCTCGCCCAGCGCCGCGGGGTGGAGGTCACCGGCATCACGCTCTGGCTCTTCGGCGGCGTGGCCCGGTTCCGCAGCAACCCCAAGGACCCCACCGACGATCTCCACATCGCCGCCATCGGCCCGGCGATCAGCGTGGCGCTCGCCGTGGTCTTCGGGGCCCTTGGCGCGGCGGTCGCGGTAACCGGCACCGCCCCCCTCGCCAGCGCAGGCCTTGGCTGGCTCGGCCTCATCAACGCCGCCCTCGCGGTGTTCAACATGGTGCCCGCAGCGCCGCTCGACGGGGGGCGGGTGCTGCGCGCCTGGCTCTGGCGGCGCAAGGGCGACTACGGCGAGGCCACGCGACTCGCCGCCCGCGGGGGACGTATCTTCGGGCTCGCCCTCATCCTCATCGGGCTCTTCGAGGTCGCGTTCGGCCGCCTGGGCGGGCTCTGGCTCGTGCTCATCGGCTGGTTCCTCATCACCGCTGCGCGCGGCGAGGAGACGACGTCGTGGCTGTCGGGGCTGCGCGTCGGCGAGGTCATGAGCCCCGACCCGGTCGTCGCACCGGACTGGCTGACGATCCAGGACTTCCTCGACGACTACGTCTTCACACACCGCTTCTCGACCTTCCCCCTCCGCGACTTCCAGGGGGAGCTCTCGGGTCTCGTCACCCTCGGCGCAGTCAAGCGCGTGCCGGGCGACCGCCGTAGCGGGGTGCGCGTGCGCGAGGTCGCGGTGCCCCTGGCCGAGGTCCCGCAGCTGACCCCCGACACCCCCCTCGAGGAGGCCTCGGGCCAGCTCTCGCCGCTGTCGGGCGGCCGTGCGCTCGTCTTCGCCGAGGGCGAGCTCGTCGGGATCCTCTCGCCGAGCGACCTCTCGCGCGTGATCGAGCGTGGCCCGCTGCGACGGCGCGAGGAGGGACCGGACGCGACCGCGGGACCGGGTGCGCCAGTCGAGCCCGACGAGTCCTCTCCGCGCGCGTGAGCGGACCCGACTGCGACCTCCTCGTCGTCGGTGCCGGCCCCGCCGGACTCGGCCTCGCTGCGGCGTGCGCCGACCTCGGGCTGCGGGTGCTCGTCGTCGCCCCGCATCCCGAGGCGCGCTGGCGGCCGACCTACGGCCTCTGGCTCGACGAAGCCCGCGCGACGGGGCTCGAGGGCGCCCTCGCCCACGCCTGGCCGCACACCGTCGTGCACACCGGAACCTCGGGCTCCCACCTTCTCGCCCGCGGCTACGGGCTGCTTGACAACGCCGCGGCCAAGGAGGCGCTCAGCGCCCGTGTCCGCGCCGCCGGCGGCGACCTCGTCGACGGCGCGGTCGCCGCCGCCGACGCCGGCCGGGTCGCCCTGCGGGACGGCCGAGCGCTGACCGCAGCGGTGGTCGCCGACGCCTCCGGCCACGCCCCCGTCCTCGCCCCCCGGCCCGCCACCGCCGGCTTCCAGTCGGCCTTCGGCGTCGAGCTCACCCTCGAGGAGCCCCCCGCCGCAGAGGGCGCGATGACGCTCATGGACTTCCGCGACGGCGGCTCGCCCGGGTCGCCGACCTTCCTCTATGCGATGGACCTCGGCGACGGGCGCTGGTTCGTCGAGGAGACCTCTCTCGTCGCCCGGCGGCCCCTCGGCTTCGATGAGCTCGAGGCCCGCCTGCGCCGCCGCCTCGGTCTGCGCCAGGGGTGGCCCTCCCACCCTCGGGCGGTCGAGCGCTGTGTCTTCCCCATGGGCGCGCCCATCGCGCCCCGCCCGCCGGGTGCCTTCGCCTTCGGTGCCGCCGCGAGCATGGTCCATCCTGCCAGTGGCTACCAGGTCGGGCCCAGCCTCCTGCGGGCCGGGCCCGTGGCGGAGGCGGTCGCCGAGGCGCGGGCGCTCGACCTCGCGCCCGATGACGCCGCGGGGTACGCGTGGTCCCGCCTGTGGAGCCCCGACCGGCGCCGACAGCACGCCTTGCAACGCCTCGGCCAGGCCGTCCTGCTCGACCTCGACCTGCGCGACCTCCAGGAGTTCTTCGGGGCGTTCTTCTCGATGCCCGAAGGACGGTGGCGGGCGTACCTCGGCGAGGCCCGCCGCACGGCAGAGGTCGAACGGGCGATGCTCGACCTCTACTCGAGGGTGAGACCGCGGCTGCGCTGGCGGCTCACGCGCCCCGCGCTCGGGGCCTCTCGCCGCGACGTCGCCATCGGCCTCGGGCTTCTGGCAGACTCTTCCATGCCGCGCTGACGACGCTCAGCCCCGGCGTTGGCGGTCGCCGGCCGCAGCGAACTGGAAGCTCACCCCAGTCCGGGTCTCGGAGACCTCCCAGAGCCGTGCCGCGACCTCGACGTCGCGGGCTGCCGCGCTCGCCCCCACCAACGTGGGCCCGCCGCGCATCTCCCCCGGTCCGGAGGGCCCGATGTAGTCCCCCCCACGGGCCCGTGGGTCGGTCGCGGCGTAGAGGGTCGGCAGGGCCCCGGCCGCCGCGGACTGCCCCACGAGACGAGTGAACGACTCGGTGAGCCCGGCCCGCCACGTCTGGCCGGCCATGCGCGGTCCCGCGCCCTGGAGCTTCGTGCTCGCGAAACCGGGGTGGCAGGCCAGCGACTCGAGGCTCGAGCCTGCGGCGTCGGCGCGCCGCTGCAACTCGAAGGTGAAGAGCAGGTTGGCGAGCTTGGACTGCCCGTAGGCCGCCCACTTGCGGTAGCGCCGCTCTGCGTCGAGATCGTCGAAGTCGATCCGCCCCATCCGGTGGGCGCCGCTCGAGACGGTCACGACCCGCGGCGTCTCCGCGGCCTCGAGGGCCGGCAGCAGCCGACCGGTGAGCGCGAAGTGCCCGAAGTGGTTCGTGCCGAGCTGCAACTCGAAGCCGTCGGCGGTGCGGCGTCGCGGCGTGGCCATCACCCCGGCGTTGTTGACGAGGACATCGAGGCGTCCATGCTCGTCGATGATGCGCTCAGCGGCCCGCTGCACGCTCGCGAGGTCGGCGACGTCGAGGTCGGCGACGTCGACCCGGGCGGCCGGTGCCGCGGCGATGACGCGGGCCCGCGCGGTCTCGCCGCGGCCCCGGTCACGCGCCCCGAGCAGGACGTGGGCGCCACGTGCCGCCAGGGCCTTGGCGGCCTCGAGGCCGATCCCGCTCGTCGCCCCGGTGACGAGCACGCGGCGGCCGTCCTGGGCGGGGATGTCGGCGGTGGACCAGGTCATGGGGACTCCTTCGGGTGCGGGCACAACGCCGCAGGTCGACGCTGCGGGGGGTCACGGGGCGGCGGGCGGACCGCCCCGGGAAGGGTGCCCCTGGGCGCAGGACTCCATGCCGCGGTGATTAGAAGCGCAACAGCGCGGCGGCACGATCCCCTTCGGGCAGCGTCGAGGCGGCCACGCTGAGGGCCTCGCCGCCCCGACTGAGCGCGAGGCGCGCCGCGACGTCGACGAGGTCGACGTCACCCGGTTCGGGCTCACCCTCGCGCGGCGTGACCGTGCCAACGTCGTCGACGGCCCCGAACGCCCGGGCGCCGTCGGCCACGAGCAGCGTCGCGATGCGCGATGCGAGCCCCGCCTGGACGATCTCCGCGAGGTCGGCGGTCGCGAGGCCGGTGCCGACCTGGGCGTGATAGGCCTCGAGGGCCGCATCGACCGGCGAGCGCAGCACATCGACGACGTGGGGCCAGGCGGCGTCGCGCAACTCGGCGTCGCGACGCCGTTCGGGGTCGCCGGTGACGGCCCCGTCGACGATCCTCGCCAGGCCGCTCAGCGCGCGGTAGCGCGCGACGTTCTCCTCGACTCCCGCGAGCACGACCGGGGCGGTCGCGGCGAGCAGCTTGGGCAACGCGACGTCGACGGCGCGGAACAGGCGCTCGGTGCGAAGGCGGTCGAAGTCCGGCCGCTCGTGTCCGTGGAAGACCGCGGGGTCCCCACCGCGTCCGGCCGCGCGGAGTTGGAGCTCCGGGGGCTCGTCGTCGCCGGGGAGGTCCGCGACGGTCGTCGGTACCCCGTGTGCGGCCAGGTCGATCGACTCGACGGTGGTCTGGGTCGCGTCGAGCAGGCGTACGTGGTCCTGGCTGATCGCGAGGACCGCGAAGCGGCCGGCGACAGTGAGACCGGGCAGCAACGGAGTGATGAGCGGCGCGTCACCGGCGATGACACGCTCGTCGACGGGGTGCGGGGTGCGGTGCAGGCGCACCCCGTTGGCCGCGACGTGCAGGACGAGCCCGTCGAGTTGGTGCAGCCAGAGGTCCGCGTCGGCGAGGAGCTCCTTGAGTGGCTCGAGGTGGGCCTCGGCGTCCTCACCGCGCAGTCCCGACCGCTCGAGCTCACCGAGGGCCTGCCGCCGAGCGCTCTTGAGCTTCGTCGCGTTCTCCTCGGGGCGCACCGCGGCACGGGTCGTCGGGAAGGTGATCGTCACCACCGGCGGCGCGAGATCCTCGAGCAGCGAGCGCAGCGACGCGACGTCGACGATCTCGGGCGTGGCGAGCTCGGCCATGACGCGTCCTCCTCATCGGGTCGGCATGCGATCTTGCCCAACAGCGCGGCGGGGCATGCCGCGGGCGCCGCGCTCGACGCGACCCGCCACCTCTCTCCGCATTCCTCCGCCCTTCTCCGCTCCCACCCCGCGCTTCACGCGCGTCCACCGACCCGAAGGGCTGCACGACCTCGGCAACAGGGGCGAAGGACCATCGACAACTGCTTCACCTTAGGTAGATATTTATGACGGTGAGTCAACGTCTAGCGGAGTCTGACGGAGGGCGAGGGAGAGGGAGGGGTCATGCGCGCGGAGTCCGAGGGGTTCGAGGGTCGCGCCGGCAGCAGGGCGCGCTCGTGGCTAGCGCTGCTCGGCGCGGCGGTGCTCGTCGTCGGGCTCGCGGCCTGCGGCGAGGAAGAGGTCGCCGAGGAACCGGAACCGGAGCCGGAGGAGGAACCCGAGCCCGAGCCCGAGCCCGAGGAGGAGACCGAGCCCGAGGAGGAGCCCACGGCAGAGGGGTGGGTCGAGTCACTCGCCGGCGAGTTCTGGTACGAGGGCGTCCACGTTGAGCTCACGGAGGCCGAGCTCGTCATCGACGAGCCCTACGGCGAGCCGGAGGGGACGCTCCTCGTGCGCGGGGAGTTCACCAACCTCACCGATGACCTCTACCGAGGCCTGACCTTCCCGTTCGACGAGATGGTCCTCGTCGTCGACGGCGCACAGATCACCGCCACGGGCTACGCGAGCGATCTCCCCGACATCCCCGAGGGTGGACAGAACGTCGGCGAGATCGTCTTCGACGTCGAGCCCGACCTCGAGCTCGCTGGCGTGGAGCTCCTCGCCGGTCCGCCGGCCAAGCAGCACACCGTCCTCGCCCTCGACGGCAGCGTCGAGCCCGAGGGCTTCGTGCCGACCGAGGTCGACGTCGCAGGCAGCGTCGAGGTCGACGACCTCACCGTCGCCATCGCCGGGGGCGACCTCTGGCCGTTCACCCACGACCGCTACCGCCAGCTCGACGACGGTGAGCTCTCCCTGCGCCTGTTCGTCGACCTCGCCTTTGACGGGACGTCGTTCTCCCGGCAAATGGACCGCGACTTCGCCCTCGAGCTACCCGACGGCCGGACCGTCGCGCCTGAGGTCGAGCCCGGCGACACCCTCGGCACCGACGAGGCGGTGGAGGGCGAGGAGCTCACCTTCCTCGTCGCCGACCCACCCGAGGGCCCCTACGTCCTGAGCGTCACCGGAGGCGACGACAGCACCGAGACGATCGAGTTCGAGCTCTGAGGCGATTCCCCCACGCGGGGGCGCCTGCGGCCTGCGGCCGCCCCGGCGTCGCGGTCGCGAGTGGGGCGGCCCTGGCATCGGCGGCCCGCCTTGGCACGGCCGTGGCGGCGTCGGCCCGCCTTGAGGGGCCCGCCTTGAGGCGGACGGGGCGGCGTTGGCCCGCTAGCCTCCGGCGCGCGGACGGCCGCCCGGACGCCGCCGGGGCACCGGGCTCCCCTTGGTCCTGACCGCCCGGGCCAAGCGGGCGCCTGCGGGACCGCCGGCCTGACGCGACCGCGAGGAGGACGGCGATGCGCGTGGTCACCTGGAACGTCAACTCCGTACGCGCGCGCCTGCCGAGGCTGCTCGAGCTGCTCTCGACCCACGAGCCCGACCTCGTCTGCCTCCAGGAGCTCAAGTGCGCCGAGGACGCCTTCCCCGCCGAGGCCCTCGCCGACGCCGGCTACAGCGCGCCCCGGCTGTGCGGTGGACGCTGGGCGGGGGTGGCGGTGCTCGCCCGGGCCGGCGCCGAGATCGCCGATGTGCGCACCGGCCTGCCCGGGGAGGCCCGACCCGAGGAGGCGCGCTGGGTCGAGGCGGTCGTCGACGGGTGGCGGGTCGCCTCGGTCTACGTCCCCAACGGCCGCGAGCCGTCCTCGCCGGCCTTCGCCGACAAGCTCGTCTTCCTCGAGGCGATGCTCGGGCGCCTCACCGCCGATGACGCCCCCGACCTCGTCGCCGGCGACCTCAACGTCGCCCGTGACGACAGCGACGTCTGGGACCCCGAGGCCTTCGTCGGGGCCACCCACGTCACCGCCGCCGAGCGCGAGCGCCTCGCGGCGCTGCTCGAGGTCGGGTACCTCGACGCCTACCGCGACCTCCACCCCGACGAGCCGCAGTTCACCTGGTGGGACTACCGGGCGGGGGCGTTCCCGCGCAACCACGGGATGCGCATCGACTTCCACCTCCTCGCCGAGCGGCACGGTGGCCGGCTCACCGGCTGCGGCATCGACCGCGATTTCCGCAAGGGCCCAAAGCCGAGCGACCACGCGCCCTTGATCGCCGACCTCGACGCCGGGTAAGGGGACTCGCCCGCCCCGCGGCTGGGGACGCTTGCCGGTGACCCGGCCGCCGGCGACGTCGGCGGGGAGGCCGGTCGGAGGAGGGCGACCGCATGGCCAAGCCGCGCAAGCGTGATCTCACCGAGGCGGAGCGTGCCCGGGAGGAGGACGAGCGCCGACGGCGCCGGGCCCGGCGGGCGGCGATCTACAACCGGGCGCGCTTCCGCGGCCTGCAGGTCGACCCCGAGATCAACTTCTACCCCGAGGTCGCCCATCGCGAGCCGGGTGACACCAACGTCGCGCGCGGCCCCTTCGACCTGCACCCGTGGGTGACCTTCATCTCCGCCGGCCTGCTCATCGCCTTCGTCGGCCTCACGCTCGTCTTCTCCGAGCACGCCGAGGTGGTCTTCGAGGCGACCCTCGACGGCATCAACGACACGTTCGGCTGGTTCTACATCCTCAGTGCCAACATCTTCGTGCTCGCCGTGGCCTTCTTCGCCTTCAGCCGCTACGGCAAGATCCGCATCGGCGGACCCAACGCGAAACCGGAGTTCAGCAGGCCGGCGTGGTACGCGATGCTCATCAGCGCCGGGATGGGCATCGGCCTCATGTTCTGGTCGGTCGCAGAGCCGATCTTCCACCTCGACGCACCCGCCCCGATGTTCGGCGTCGAGCCCGGCAGCGCACAGGCCGGCAGCGCCGCGCTCGCAACGACCTTCTACCACTGGGGGCTGCACCCCTGGTCGATCTACGCCCTTGTCGCCCTCGCGCTGTCGTTCTTCGCCTTCAACCGCGGCCTCCCGCTGACCTTCCGCTCCGTCTTCTATCCACTCCTGGGGCCGAGGATCTACGGCGGATGGGGCAACGCCATCGACATCCTCACCGTGCTCGCGACCGTCGCCGGTCTCGCGACGTCCCTCGGCCTCGGCGTCGGTCAGGCCGCCGCCGGCCTCAACGCGCTCTTCGGCTGGCCGCAGGACACGGGCTTCCAGGTCCTGCTCATCGCCGTCATCACCGGCGTCGCGGTCATCTCGGTGCTCGCGGGCCTCGACGGCGGCGTGAAGCGACTGAGCCAACTCAACATCGTGCTCGCCGGCGTGTTCATGGTCTTCCTCCTCGCCGTCGGACCCGCGGTCTTCATCTTCCAGGCGTTCGTGCAGAGCCTCGGCTTCTACGTGAGCTCACTGCCCCAGCTCGCCTTCTGGAGCGAGGCCTTCGTCGACACCGACTGGCAGGGCGGCTGGACGGTCTTCTACTGGGGGTGGTGGATCTCGTGGTCGCCCTTCGTCGGGATGTTCATCGCGCGGGTCTCAAAGGGCCGCACCGTCCGCGAGTTCGTCCTCGGCGTCGTCGGCTTCCCCTCGATCCTCTCGTTCTTCTGGATGTCGGTGTTCGGCGGCACCGCACTGAACCTCCAGCGCTCCGGGGTGCGCGACGTCAGCGCCGCGGTCAGCGAGAACGTCGCCACCGCGCTGTTCGACATGCTCCGTGCCTTCCCCTTCACCACGGTCGCCTCCGTCGTCGCGGTGCTGCTCATCGTCTCCTTCTTCGTGACCTCCTCGGACTCCGGCTCGCTCGTCGTCGACCACCTCACCTCGGGCGGCAAGATCGACTCACCGGTCACCCAGCGCGCGTTCTGGGCGGTCATCGAGGGGGCGCTCGCCGCGGTGCTGCTCATCGGCGGCGGGCTCACCGCCCTGCAGACCGCTGCGGTGGCGACGGGGCTGCCCTTCGCCGTCGTGCTGCTCGTGCTCACCTGGAGCCTGCGACGGGCCTTCCACGAGGAACTCGACCTCCTCGAGGCCCACTACGACGCCCAGATCTTCCGCTCGCGCCACGGGGCGCTGCTCGACCACCTCAAGCGCGAGGAGGGCGAGAGCACCGCCCCACCCGCCGACGACAGCGCATGGACCGAGGACGCGGGGACCGAGCGGGCCGCCGGGCCCGCCGACGAGGACGAGGAGGGAGCGCCGTGAGCCGACGACCGCGTCGCACCACCGCGCAGCGCCACAAGGCCCGCCCCGCCGGCCTCGCCCTCGCGGTCCTGCTCGCTGCGGCCTGCGCGCCGCCCGAGGAGCAGCCCGCGCCGACCGCGGCCCCACCCGAGGTCGAGCCGGCCGAGGCCGAGGAGGTCCGGATGGCGCGGGCGGACTGGGAGACGGGCTTCCTGCAAGCCGCGATCGTCGCCCAACTCCTCGAGGAGCTCGGGTACGAGGTCACCGACCCCGCCGAGGCCACGCTCAGCCCCGAGACCTTCTATCCCCTGCTCGCCCGCGGCGACTACGACCTCTGGGCCAACGGCTGGTTCCCCCTGCACGGGCGCTTCCTCGAACGTGAGCTCGTGACCGGCCAGCGCGTCGCCACCCCGATCGAGCCGGTCGGCACCCTCGTCGAGGCTGGCGCGGTCCAGGGCTACCTCGTCGACGCCGCGACGGCCGACGAGCTCGACGTCACCTCGACCGAGGACCTCCTCCGTCCCGAGGTCGCCGAGGCCTTCGACGTCGACGGCGACGGGACCGCCGACGTCCTGGGGTGCGAGCAGGGCTGGGGCTGCCGGCGCGTCATCGACCGCCACCTCGACGAGCTCGCCTGGGGCGAGGCGGCGAGCCAGGTCGTCGGCGACTACGACGCCCACGTCGCCGAGGCGCGCGAGCGCGTCGCCGCCGGCGAGCCGGTCCTGCTCTACGCCTGGACGCCGAGCGCGACCGTCGACGTGCTGCGCCCCGGCGAGGACGTCCTCTGGCTCGAATCACCGCCGCTGCCCGACGCCGAGGAGCCGACGACGGTGCAGGGTCTCGAGGGCTGCGCCGGGGAGGATCCCTGCGAGCTCGGCTGGACGGTCAACGACCTCAGGTCGGTGGCGCGCACCGACCTCCTCGGGGAGCACCCGCCGATCCGTCGTCTGCTCGAGGTCGTCGAGCTCCCCCTCGCCGACCTCGCCGCGCACAGCGCGGAGATGGCCGCCGCCGAGGAGTACACCGACGACGACGTCACCGACGCCGCCGCGGCATGGATCGCCGAGCACCGCAGCGTCGCCGACGGCTGGCTGGCCTACGCCCGCGGCGACTGAGGGGCCGCGCCGACGCGCAGGTCGCGCCGACCGGGGGGCCGGCTCAGCGCAGTGCGGCGAGGGCGTCGAGCACCCGGTCGACGTCGGTCTCGTCGTGGTAGTGCGCGAAGCCCACCCGGGTGATGCCCCCGCCGTCGAGGAGCCCGAGCGCGCGCAGCGGCTCGAGGGCGTAGCAGTGGCCGTGGAAGGTGAGGATCCCCTGCTCGGCGAGCGCGGCCGAGACCGCCGCGGGGGCGCGGCCTGCGACGGTGAGCGAGAAGGTCGGCGTGCGACCGGTCACCTCGGCCGGGCCGTGGAGCCGCACGTGGGTGAGGTCGACGAGGCCGGCGAGGAAGTGCGCCGACAGCGCGGTCTCGTGCTCGGCGATGGCCTCGAGGCCGAGCGAGGCGACGTAGTCGAGGGCCGCGCCGGCGCCGGCGATCGCCTCGAAGCTCTGCGTACCCGACTGCCAGCGTCCCGGCCCGTGGTCGGGCTGGGCCTCGAGACGGTCGGGGGTGAGCTCGGCGAGCAGGGAGGGTCGGGCGACGAGCGCGCCGAGGTGCGGGCCGTAGATCTTGTAGAGCGAGCAGGCCAGCACGTCGATGCCGTCGCGGTCCTGCGCGAGGGCGACGTGCGGTGCGGCGTGCACGGCGTCGGCGACGGTGAGCGCGCCCACGCTGCGGGCGGCGTCGACGAACGGCGCCGGGTCGACGACGGTGCCGAGGACGTTGGAGGCGAGCGGGAAGGCAACGAGGCGGGTGCGCGGGGTCAGCGCGGCCTCGAGGTCGGCGGCCTCGAGGCGGCCCTGCCCGTCGATGCCGACCCAGCGGACCGTCGCCCCGACCCGCTCGGCGAGCCGGCGCCACGGGGTGACGTTGGCGTCGTGGTCGAGTCGGGTGCACACGACCTCGTCGCCCGGTCCGAGCCGCCGCTCGAGCGCCCGGGCGAGGTGCCAGACGAGCGTCGTCATGTTCGCCCCGAAGACCACACCGCTGGGCTGGCCACCGGTGAGCGCGGCGACCCGCCGACGGGTCGCCGCGACCATGCGGTCGGTCTCGCTCGAGGTGACGAAGTCCTGCCCGGCGTTGGCGAAGGAGGTCTCGAGGTAGACCCGCATCGCGTCGATCGCGTCCTCGACGATCTGCGTGCCCCCGGGCGCGTCGGCGTGGACGAGCGGGTAGCCGCGCTCGTCCATGCGCGCGAGGCCAGGGAAGCGGGCGCGGACGACCGGCACGTTGACGGTGGCCATGGCCGGCATGCTGCCAGACGACAACGCCGTTGGCGCAGCCGGTCCCGCGGCGCTCCTAGTCGAGCGCAGGGTCGATGCGCCCGCCGCTGCGCCAGTAGTGGCGGCCATCGCGGTCGAGGAAGCCCTCGTCGACGAGGAGACGCCGCAGCGTCGTGTAGTCGTCCCGGTAGCGGGCGAGGATCTCGTTGACCTCACGCTCGACGTAGCGCCGTCCCGGCTCGAGGTCGAGGGCGAGGCGCTCGAGGACGACGAGGCGCTTGGCGCGCGCGGCCGGCACCTCGACGAGGCGCTCGCCGGAGAAGAACCGCGCGAGGATCGCCTGCTCCTGTTCGGTCATGCCCATGAGCACCCGCGGGTCGGGCGGGGCTGGCTGGGGGAGCTCGGCGGCGAGCTCGCGCAGCGCTTCGGGCACGAGCCGGTAGGTCTCGCCGTCGCGGACGACGACGCCACCCTGGACGAGCGGGGCGAGCGCCTTGACCGCGTCCCGCTCGCCGACGCCCGCCTGCGCGGCGGCCTCCGCAGCGGTCCTTGGCGCCGCCGCGACAGCGCCGAGCACGGCGAGCCGACGAGCGTCGAGGAGGAGCTTGAGGTACTCGCCGGCGTCCATCGGCGGCAAGGATAGGCACCACCATGCCCGTGGCATCGCCGCGCCGTCGCAGCGCGGTGCCAGCGCGTCGCCGGCCGTACCGCCGGCTCCCCGCCGCCGCATCGCCGCCGGCCGCAGGGCCGACGTGCGCGCCGGTCACCGAGCGGGCACCCTCTGCGACGCCCGACCGCACCGACGAAGGAGCCGGCGAGACGATGTTCGAGCACGCCAGCAAGGCCGTCGAGGCCGCCCTCGCCGCGGGCGCGAGCTACGCCGACGCGCGGGTCGTGATCCGCCGCGGCGAACGCCTGAGCGCCCAGAACGGCGAGCTCGAGGGCGTCGGCAACGAGCTCGACGCCGGCGTCGGCGTCCGCGCGCTCGTGGGATCCTCGTGGGGATTCGCCGCCTCGAGCGACCTCGGCGACGACGCCGCAGCGGTCCGCGCCGGCGCCGAGGCCACCGCCACGGCGAAGGCCTCCGCGCTCGTGGCCGGCCGCGGCCTCGAGCTCTCCGACGTCGCCGTCGTCGAGGACGCCTACGAGACGCCGCATCGCGAGAACCCCTTCGACGTCGGGCTCGAGGAGAAGGTCGCCGTCGTCGTCGACGCCACCGCGACGATGGCCGCGGTCGACGGTATCGCCGTGGCGACCGCCCAGCTCATGTTCTGGGACACCGAGAAGTGGTTCGTCTCGAGCCAGGGCCACCGCATCCACCAGCACCTCGTCGAGTCGGGCTGCGGCATGGACGCCACCGCCGTGGGCGAGCACGAGACCCAGCGGCGCAGCTACCCGCAGTCCTTCGGGCACGTCGAGACCGGCGGCTACGAGGTCATCCGCCGCTTCGACCTGCCGCGCCACGCCGCGCGCGTGGCCGAGGAGGCCGTCGCGCTCCTCGACGCGCCGGCGTGCCCCTCCGGCGAGCTCGACCTCATCCTCGAGTCCTCCCAGCTCGCCCTGCAGATCCACGAGTCGGTCGGCCACGCCATCGAGCTCGACCGCATCCTCGGCTGGGAGGCCGCCTTCGCCGGCACCTCCTTCCTCGAGCTCGGCCAGCTCGGGACGCTGCGCTACGGCTCCGAGCTCATGAACATCACCGCCGACGCGACGATCCCCGGGGCGCTGGCGACCTTCGGCTACGACGACGAGGGCACGCCCGCGCAGCGCGTCGACATCGTCCGCGACGGCACGTGGGTGGGGGTGCTCTCCGGCCGTGACTCCGCCCACCTCGCGGGCCTGCCGCCCGGTGGGATGGTGCGGGCCGACGGCTTCAACCGCATGCCGATGGTGCGGATGACCAACGTCGGCCTCGAGCCGGGCGACTCGAGCCTCGAGGAGATCGTCGCCGAGACCAAGCACGGCGTCCTCATGGCGACGAACCGCTCGTGGTCGATCGACGACAAGCGGCTGAACTTCCAGTTCGGCTGCGAGATCGGCTGGGAGGTCCGCGACGGCAAGCGCGTGCGGCTGGTCCGCAACCCGACCTACACCGGCATCACGCCCACGTTCTGGTCGCGCCTCGACATGCTCGCCGGCCGCGACGAGTGGCACCCCTGGGGCGTGCCCAACTGCGGCAAGGGCCAGCCGATGCAGGTGGGCCACACCGGTCACCCCGCCTCCCCGGCCCGCTTCCGGGGCGTGCGCATCGGCGTGACCGGCTGAGCCGCGCCCCGCCGGCCCCACGTGACGCACACGCCTCGGGGGCCGGTCGACCCAGGCGATCGGCCCCGACCGCAACGACCCGCACCAGCCGGCCCCCGCCAGGAGCAGCGATGGACCCCGACACCACCACCCTCGAGCAGCTCGCCGACGACGTCGTCGCCCTCATCACCGAGCGCGGTGCCGCGAAGGCCGGCGGCGCGACCGTCGAGGCCAACGTCCGCGCCTCGCGCAGCCGCCACGGGCTCACGCGCTTCGCGAACTCCTTCATCCACCAGCACGTCGGCGAGGACACGGCCACGGTGGCCTTCACCGTCGCCGTCGACGGGCGGACGGCGTCGAGCTCGACGACGCGCGTCGACGTCGCGAGCCTGCGCGAGAGCATCGACGCGACGATCGCCTCGGCCGTCGAGCAACCCGTCGACCCCCATTGGCCCGGGGCCACGCCACCGACCGGGGTCGCCCCCCGCGGGGCGTTCGACCCCGCCACCGCCGAGGGCGACCCCGCGCGCCGCGCCGGGGGCGTGCGCGACTTCGTCGACGCCGGCGCGGGGCTGACGGCCGCGGGCTACCTCGACACCGAGGCGTCCTGGGAGGCCTTCGCCTCGACCGCCGGGCACCGGGCCGCCGACGCTTCGACGCGCGCGACGATCGACGGCATCCACCAGACCGCGCGCTCGGCGGGCTCCGGCCACGCGACCTCGACCCGTCTCGGTGACCTCGACGCCGCCGCGGTGGGCGCGCGGGCCGCCGACCTCGCCCGCCGCTCGGAGGACTTCGTCGACGTCGAGCCCGAGGCCTTCGAGGTCGTCCTCGCGCCCGAGGCGGTCGCGACGATGCTGACCTTCCTCGCCGTCTACGGCTTCAACGCCAAGGCCCACCTCGACGGGGCCTCCTTCGCCGAGCTCGGCCGTACGCAGTTCGACCCGGCGGTGACGATCCTCGACGACCCCACCGACCCGCGCGCGGTCGGTCTCGGCTTCGACGCCGAGGGCAGCCCCCGCCGCGGGGTGACGCTCGTCGAGGACGGCGTGACCCGGGCGCTGGCCCACGACCGCCGCACCGCCGGGCGGACCGGAGCCACGACGACCGGCGGGGCGATCCCCGGCGGGGAGGCGTTCGGCGCGGTGCCGCTGAGCCTGCGGATGCCCGGGGGGTCGACCTCGCCGGCCGACCTCGTCGCCGGGGTCGAACGCGGCCTGCTCGTCACGACCTTCAACTACGTCCGCGTCCTCGAGCCCAAGCGCCAACTCACGACGGGGCTCACCCGCAACGGCACCTTCCTCATCGAGCACGGCGAGATCGGCCAGGCGGTCGGCAACCTGCGCTTCACCGAGAGCTTCGTCGACGCGCTCGGCCCCGGGCGCGTGCTCGGCATCGGCGAGGACGACCGCCTCGCCGACGGCGAGTTCGGGCCGGGCATGGTCACCTGTCCCTCGTTGCGCCTCGCGCGCTTCGCCTTCACCGGGGGCGCGAGCGGCTGAGGCCCCGGCGCCACCCTGAGGCCCCCGCGCCATCCTGAGGCCCCCGCGCGCGCTGACCGCACCGGTCGCGCGCGGAGCGTTGCCGCCACGGCATCCGGTCCGTACCGTTGCGCCCGCACGACGGTCGGCCGTGGGGAGGGACGGCCGCCGTCCTCCATCGGAACGGGATCTCGATGCCGCGCCCTGCCAGCATGGCCCTCACGCCTCGCGCCGCCGTCATCCTCCTCGTCGTCGGCCTCGCGGTCGGCGGCTTCGTCGGCATGCTGCGGGCGCCCTCGGAGGGGGAAACCGTCGAGGCCGCCGCGAGGGCCGAGTCAGCAGGCGATGACGGGCCGACCACCGACCCGGCGGCGGGCGTCACCGACGGGGACGCCGGGGCGGCGGGAGAGGCGCCGACCGACCCCGACGAGGGCACCGCGGCAGCGACCCCGCCGCCGACCCCGGTACCGCACCCCGGCCCACCCTCGGAGGAGCGGCTCCTCGAGCGCGTCACGACGATCGGCGGGGACATCGCCCCGAAGTCCGTGGTCGTCTCCCCCACCGGCGTCGCCTTCGCGCAGAACATGATGTACCGCCACACCGTCACCGCCTACGACCGCGACCACGAGCTGCTCGCGACGATCCCCGACACCGTGCGGCCGACCGACTTCGGGCTGCCGGGTCCCGACGCCGAGCTGCGCGGCTCCCCCGTCGAGGCGGCGTTCTCCCCCGACGGGGCCCACGGCTACGTCTCGAACTACCGCATGCACGGCCCCGGCTACGAGCGGGGAGGCACCGATGTCTGCTCACCGGACGACGGCTACGACGACAGCCTCGTCTACCGCGTCGACGTCGAGCGCCTCGAGATCGACGAGGTGCTGCCGGTCGGTGCGGTGCCGAAGTTCCTCGCGGTGACCCCCGACGGCGCGACGCTGCTCGTGACGAACTGGTGCTCCTACGACCTCAGCGTCATTGACACCGCCACCGGCACCGAGCGCGCACGCCTCGACATCGGCCCCTACCCGCGGGGCATCGCGGTGACCTCGGACGCCGCCACGGCCTACGTCGCGGTGATGGGCGGCTCGGAGATCGTCGCCGTCGACCTCGCCGACCTCACGACGCGGACGCTGGCCGGGATCGGCCGCGGGCCGCGCCACCTCGTGCTCGGCCCCGAGGACCGCTACCTCTACGCGACACTCAACCACGAGGGCGTCGTCGCGCGGATGGACCTCGAGACCGGTGAGGTCGTGCGCGTGGCGACCGGCGAGGCGCCGCGGAGCATGGACCTCGCCGCCGACGGCGGGGCCCTCTACGTCGTGAACTACCGCTCCGACACCGTGAGCAAGGTCACGACCGCCGACATGGCCGTGGCCCAGACCCTCGAGGTGGCCGAGAGGCCCATCGGGATCTCCTACGACCCGGTGACCGCCGAGGTGTGGGTCGCGCACTACTCCGGCGTGCTCACCGTGCTCGCCGACCGCTGACCACCGCGTCGGCACCCCGGGAGCGCGCCTGCGCCCGCAGCTCGCCGTCGCCGAGCACGCGCGTGGCGCGAGCGCGGGCTCGCGTCGCCACGGCGGGCAGGGTCTGGCCCTGCGCCGGCGGTCTCGACTACCCTTGATGGTGCCGTCGACCTCCCGTGGGAGAGACCGCGCCGACAGGCGCGGCGCCGAAGGAGCAACCGCCCCGGAATCTCTCAGGCACCCGGACCGCGGGGGCGAGGCGCCTCTGGAGAGACGGCTCCCGCCGTTGCCGAAGGAGCAACCCGGACCGCCCGGGGAACCTCTCAGGCTCCCAGGACAGAGGGGGCAGGGCGCCACGCGCGCCCGCCACCGACGCTGGGAGGCGAGCATGGCCGGCAGCGACCCCGCGGCACTGCGCGAGACGCCGCTCGTCGACCTCCACCGCCGCCACGGCGCCAAGCTCGTCGACTTCGCCGGCTGGCGCATGCCGCTGGCCTACCCCGAGGGCACCGTGGCCGAGCATCTGCGCACCCGCTCGGCGGCCAGCCTCTTCGACGTCGCCCACATGGGCGCGGTCGCGCTGGGTGGTGACGCCGCTGCCGACCTCGAGCGGCTCACCCCGGCGGGCATCACGACCCTCGCGGCGGGGCGGCAGCGCTACGCGCTGCTGACCAACGAGGCCGGCGGGATCCTCGACGACGTCATGGTCGCCAACACCGGCGAGGGTCTGCTCGTCATCGTCAACGCCGCCCGGCGGGAGGCCGACCTCGCACGCCTGCGCGAGGGCCTGCCCGGCGTCGAGGTCACCGCGCGCGACGACCTCGGCCTGCTCGCGCTGCAGGGCCCCGACGCCGAGGCGGTCCTCGCCGCGGTCGACCCGGCGGCGGCGGACCTGCGGTTCATGGACGCCGCCAGGCTGGACCTCGACGGCACGGCGGCGTGGACGAGCCGCTCGGGCTACACCGGCGAGGACGGCTTCGAGCTCCTCGTGCCCGCGTCGCGTCTCGAAGCCGTCGCCACGCGGCTGCTCGACGACCCGCGGGTCGGCCTCGCCGGCCTCGGCGCCCGCGACACGCTGCGGCTCGAGGCGGGCCTGTGCCTCTACGGCGCCGACCTCGACGAGCGGACCTCCCCGGTCGAGGCGGGCCTGGCGCGGAGCATCCCGCGACGCCGCCGCGCCGAGGGCGGCTTCCCCGGCGCCGAGCGCA
>SLNF01000076.1 GCA_007133145.1 Nitriliruptorales bacterium | reverse complement strand
GCTCGAGCAGCGGGACCGGCCGGCCGTGGCGTGGGCGGTGGTAGCCTCGGGAGCTGGTGCCCCCGCGCGCCGTCGATCATCCTGAGGTGGCCATGCGCGTGAAGCGTCTCCTGGGCAAGCCGTGGTTGTGGGTCGGGGTCCTCGCCCTCGTCCTCGCGGTGAGCCTGCCCTTCGTCCTCGGCGGCGAGGACCCCGAGGAGCTCACCTACGGCGAGTTCCTCGAGCGCCTCGAGGCCGGAGAGGTCACGACCTACGAGGACCGCTCCTCCGAGCAGCAACTCGTCGGCGAGCTCGCCGACGGCGCCGAGTACGAGACCTACTACAACCCCGAGCTCAACGGCGAGGAGCTCGGGGCCCTGCTCGCCGAGGCGCGCGCGGACGGACGCGTCGAGCGGGCCGAGGTCGATCCCTCGACCGGCACCGCCCTGCAGGTGCTCTTCAACGTCCTGCCGTTCCTGCTCATCTTCGGGCTCTTCGTCTTCATCATGCTGTCGATGGGGGGCGCTGGCGGCGGGCGCATGGCGAGCTTCAGCAAGTCCAAGCCCAAGCTCGTCGACAAGGACGAGCCGCAGGTCACCTTCAGCGACGTCGCGGGCGCGGCGGAGGCCGTCGAGGAGCTCGGCGAGATCCGCGACTTCCTCGCCGACCCCGCGAAGTTCCAGGCGATGGGGGCCAGCATCCCCAAGGGCGCCCTGCTCGTCGGCCCGCCCGGCACCGGCAAGACCCTGCTCGCCCGCGCGGTGGCCGGCGAGGCCGGGGTGCCGTTCTTCTCGATCTCGGGCTCGGACTTCGTCGAGATGTTCGTCGGCGTCGGCGCGAGCCGGGTCCGTGACCTCTTCAGCCAGGCCAAGGGGAGCGCCCCGGCGATCGTCTTCATGGACGAGATCGATGCGGTCGGGCGCCACCGCGGCGCCGGCATGGGCGGCGGGCACGACGAGCGTGAGCAGACGCTCAACCAGCTGCTCGTCGAGATGGACGGCTTCGACGCCACGACCGGGGTCGTGCTCATCGCCGCGACGAACCGTCCCGACATCCTCGACCCCGCGCTGCTGCGTCCCGGGCGCTTCGACCGCCAGATCGTCGTCGACCGACCCGACCTCGTCGGCCGGGAGCGCATCCTCGCGGTGCACGCCCGGGGCAAGCCCCTCGCCGAGGACGCCGATCTCGCGGTCATCGCGCGGCGCACCCCCGGGTTCACCGGCGCCGACCTCGCCAACCTCGTCAACGAGGCCGCGCTGCTGTCGGCCCGCCGCGGGCAGACCGAGATCTCCACGGACGCGCTCGAGGACGCCATCGACCGCGTCATCGGCGGGCCGGAGCGCAAGACCCGCGTGATGAGCACCGCCGAGCAGCGCACGATCGCCTACCACGAGGGTGGGCACACGATCGTCGGCCACGCCCTGCCCCACGCCGACCCGGTGCACAAGGTCTCGATCATCCCCCGGGGCCAGGCGCTCGGCTGGACGCTCTCGCTGCCCACCGAGGACAAGTACCTCGTGAGCCGCGGCGAGCTCATCGACCAGCTCGCGATGATGCTCGGCGGGCGCGTCGCCGAGGAGCTCACGATCGGCGACGTCACGACCGGCGCGTCGAACGACATCGCGAAGGCCACCGCGACCGCCCGGGACATGGTCACCCAGTACGGCATGAGCGGGCGCCTCGGGCCGGTCAAGCTCGGCGACGCCGACGGCCAGCCGTTCCTCGGCAAGGAGATGGGGCACCGCCCCGACTACTCCGAGGCGATCGCCGGGGAGATCGACCGGGAGATCCGCGCGCTCCTCGACGAGGCGCACGACGAGGCGCTCGCGATCCTCGACGCCAACCGCGGGGTCCTCGAGGACCTCGCCGACGCGCTCATGGAGGCCGAGACCGTCGAGGGCCCCGAGCTGACCCGCCTCCTCGACCGCGTCGAGCCGCGTCCGAGCCGCAAGGTGCCCCCCGTGGCGGCCGGGCGCGGCCCCGACGGCAACGGCACGACGCGCACCCTCCGCCGTGTCGTCGAGGCCCGCGCGGAGCCCGGCGAGGGCGCGACGCACGAGGGCTGAGCTCCGGTGCGCCGCGCGGGGGTGTGGCCGGAGGCTGGCGTGGGCACCCTCGCGCCGGCGGCGGGGTCAGCACTGCCTCACGGGAGGCAGCCGAACGCGAGGAGCAGTCGCATGACCGAGCTCGTGCAGCGCATCGACGGCCACGCGTCGAACGGGTCGGTGGGCCGCTACGGCGCCAGCGAGGACCGCATCCGCACTTTCACCGGCGTCGAGCCCGCCACGGCGTTCGACCACGACAAGCTGCGCGAGGGCATGCGCCTCGTCTTCGAGGGGCTCGGCCTCGACGCGGGCGACCCCGCCATCGCCGATACGCCCAAGCGCGTCGCGCAGATGTACGACGAGGTCTTCGCCGGGTTGCTCGTCGACCCCGCCGAGGTCCTCGACGTCGTCTTCGAGGAGGGCCACGACGAGCTCGTCCTCATCAAGGACATCCCGTTCGCGAGCATGTGCGAGCACCACTTCGTGCCGTTCATCGGCCGGGCGCACGTCGGCTACATCCCCAACGCGCGGGGGCAGGTCACCGGCCTGTCGAAGCTCGCACGCCTCGTCGACCTCGTCGCCAAGCGCCCCAACCTCCAGGAACGCATCACCAGCCAGGTCGCCGATACCCTCGAGAAGGTGCTCGACCCCCGCGGCGTCATCGTCATCATCGAGGCCGAGCACCTGTGCATGTCGATGCGCGGGGTCCGCAAGCCCGGCTCGATGACGGTGACGAGCGCGGTGCGTGGCATCATGCGCGACGACCCCGCCACCCGGGCCGAGGCGATGTCCCTCGCGCTGGGCGCGAGCCGCTCGGCGATGCCCTGATCCCCGCGCGGTCCGCCGTGGCAGGCAGGGGAGGAGCGCGGTGCGCGACAAGGTGACGAGGGCGGAGGAAGCCGACGCGCCGACGCCGCCGCTGCGGCTGCCGCACGGACAGCTCGCCTGCGCCCCGGAGCCCGCGGTCATGGGGATCGTCAACCTCACGCCCGACTCCTTCGCCGACGGCGGCACCCTCTACCCCGAGGGTCATCCCGAAGCGGGGTTGGCCTACGCCGCCGGCCTCCTCGCCGAGGGCGCGGCCGTCGTCGACGTCGGTGGCGAGTCGACCCGTCCGGGCGCCATCCCCGTGCCCGCCGAGGAGGAGGCCCGCCGCGTCGTGCCCGTCGTGTCGGGCCTCGCCGCCGAGGGCGCGATCGCCAGCGTCGACACGACGAAGCCGGAGGTCGCCCGCGCGGCCGTCGCCGCGGGCGCGCAGATCGTCAACGACGTCGGCGGGGGCGAGCCCGGCCTGCTCGAGGTCGTCGCCGAGACCGGCTGCGCCTACGTCCTCATGCACTCCCGCGGCACCCCGGCGACGATGCGCGACCTCACCGACTACGACGACGTCGTCGCCGAGGTCACCGCCTTCCTCGCCGAGGGGCTCGAGCGCTGCGTCGCGGCCGGCATCGACCTCGACCGCGTCGCCGTCGACCCTGGGATCGGGTTCGCCAAGACCGCGGAGCAGAGCGTCGCGCTGCTGCGGGCGGTGCCCCGGTTGCGGGGCCTCGGCCGACCGGTGCTCGTCGGCGCCTCGCGCAAGAGCTTCCTCGCGTCGCTGCTCGACGGCGCGCCGGTCAGCGACCGTCTCGAGGGCAGCCTCGCCGTCGCCGCGGTCGCTGCGGCCGACGGTGCGGGCATCCTGCGGGTCCACGACGTCGCCGCGACGGTGCGCGCCGTGCGGGTCGGCGCCGCCCTCGGGCCTCGACGCTGAGCGCCGCCGGTAGGCTTGGGTGCGGCCTGCCCGGCCTGGCGGGCCGCGACGAGGGGTGGTGGAGACCGTGGCAGCAGGCGAGGGCGGCACCGGCCGCATCGAGATCCGTGGGCTGCGCGCGTTCGGGCACCACGGGGTCCTCGCCTCCGAGCAGGCGCGCGGGCAGGACTTCGTCGTCGACGTCTGGCTCGACGTCGATCTCGCCGCCGCCGCCGCCAGCGACGACCTCGGCGAGACCGTCGACTACGGCGCCCTGGCCACCGACCTCGCCGAGGCGGTCGCGGCGACCCGCTTCGACCTCATCGAGGCGCTCGCCGGTCATCTCGCGGAGCGCTGCCTCGCCGAGTCCCGCGTCGAACGTGTGCGGGTGCGGGTGGCCAAGCCCGACGCCCCGGTGCGCGTCGCCCTCGACGAGGTCGCCGTCGAGCTCGAGCGCGCGTCGCGGCGATGAGCGCGAAGGGGTCGACCCCGGCGCCGGCTGAGGGCCGCCGCGGCAGCGCCCGGGAGATGGGCGCGGCGGTGCTGCCCCCACGGGGTCGGGAGGCCTTCGCCTTCCTCGGGCTCGGCAGCAACGTCGGCGACCGGCTCGAGACCCTCCAGTCGGCGGTCGACCTCCTCGAGAACCGCCCCGGCGTCCGGGTCGACGCGGTCTCGAGCGTCTATGAGACCGCGCCGGTCGGCGGGCCCGAGCAGGGGCCCTTCCTCAACCTCGCCGTGAGGGTCGCGACCCGTCGCAGCCCCCAGCGCCTGCTCGCCGCCTGCCAGGCCGTCGAGCAGGCGCTCGGTCGGGTCCGCGTCGAGCGCTGGGGGCCGCGCACGATCGACGTCGACGTCCTCCTCTACGAGCGCCGCCGGGTGCGCACCCGCCAGCTCGAGGTCCCCCATCCCCGCCTCGCCGAACGCCCCTTCGCCCTCGTGCCCCTGCTCGAGGTCGGGTACGCCGAGGCCCTGCCCGACGGGCGCACGGTCGCCTCGCTGCTCGCCGCGCTCGCGCCGATCGAGGGGGTCACGATGGTCGGCGCGCAGGTCCGCCTGCCAGGGGAGGCCGGCCCGAACCGGGAGCCCTCGAGGTGAGCGTCGAGGTCACGCGCGTCGCCGTCGTCGGCCCCGGCCGGGTCGGGACGAGCCTCGCCCGCGCCCTGCCCCGCGGCTACCGCCTCGTCGCCGTCGCCGGTCGCGGGGGCGAGGCGCTCGGGCGCTTCGCCGAGCACGTCGGTGAGGTGCCGGTGCGCAGCGCCGCCGAGGCCGCTGCGTCCGCTGAGCTCGTGCTGCTGACCGTCGGCGACGATGCGCTCGACGGGGTCGTCGCCGAGCTCGCGCGCGCCGACGCGGTGGCCTCCGGAAGCCGCTGGGTCCACACCGCCGGCAGTCGCGGGGTCGGGGCGCTGCGCCCGCTGCGCCTCGCCGGCGGCCGCGTCGCCGCCTGCCACCCGGCGGTGTCCTTCCCCGACCCCGAAACCGGCGCGACCCGCCTGCCCGGGGCGGCATGGGGGGTGACCGTCTCACCGGGCGACACCGGATGGGCCGTCGAGCTCGTCGCCGACCTCGGCGGCGTGGCCTTCCTCGTCCCCGAGGAGGCGCGCATGCGGTACCACCTCGCGATGGCCCTGGCCTCGAACGCCACGGTCGCAGTGACCGCCCTCGCCCGCGACCTCCTCCTGAGCGCGGGCATCGACGACCCCGCGGCCGTGCTCGCCCCGATCGCCGCGACCTCGGTGCAGGGCGCCGCCGAGTGCGGCGCGGCGGCGCTGACCGGCCCGGTGCGTCGCGGTGACGCCGGCACCGTCGCCGCGCACGTGCGCGAGCTCGCCGTCGCGCTGCCGGAGGCCAGCGCGGTCTACGCCGAGCTGTCCGCACTCGCGTTGGGCTACGCGCGCCGGGCCGGCCTCGAGACCGAGGCCGCCGAGGCCGTCGCGCGCGTCCTCGACGAGGCGCGGGCCGGCCTCGACGGAGGCTGACATGGAGGTCTGCACGACCGTCACCCAGGTACGCCGCGCGCTCGCTGAGGCTCCGCGGCCAGTCGGCTTCGTCCCGACGATGGGGGCGTTGCACGAGGGGCACCGTGCGCTCGTGGCCGCCGCGGTCGCCGGGTCGGCGACGTCGGTGGCGAGCGTCTTCGTCAACCCCCTGCAGTTCGGCCCCGGCGAGGACTTCGACGCCTACCCTCGTGACCTCGACGGTGACCTCGCGCTTCTCGAGCGCGACGGCGTCGACCTCGTGCTCGCCCCCTCCGCGGACGAGCTCACGCCACCACAGCGCCGTACCGAGGTGCGCGTGCGTGGGCTCACCGAGACCCTCGAGGGCGCCGTGCGCCCAGGGCACTTCGACGGGGTGGCCACGATCGTGACGACCCTGCTCGGCGCGGTGGGGCCCGACCGCGCCTACTTCGGCGAGAAGGACTACCAGCAGCTCCTCGTCGTCCGCGCCCTCGTCGCTGACCTCCAGCTGCCCGTCGAGGTCGTGGCCCACCCGACGGTGCGCGAGCGCGACGGCCTCGCGCTGTCGAGCCGCAACGCCTACCTCGGCCCCGAGGACCGGGTGCGCGCCCGCGTCGTGCCGGCCGCCCTCGCCGCCGCCGCCGACGGCTGGGACGGCGACGCCGACGCCGCCCGGGCCCGTATGCGCTCCGCCCTCGACGTCGAGGGGGTCGCCGTCGACTATGCCGAGGTCGCCGACCCCGAGACCCTCGAGCGACGCGAGGGCCGCACACCGGCCCCGGCGCGCGCGCTCGTCGCCGTGCGCCTCGGCGGGACCCGCCTCATCGACAACGCGCCCCTGCCCGTCCCAGAGGCGGCGCCGGGGCGGCAGTAGACTCCCGCGCCCGCCCGCTGCCCCAGGAGGCCGCCGTGCTGCTCGCCGTCGACGTCGGCAACTCACAGACCGTCGTCGGCGTGTTCGACGGCGGCGACCTGCTCCGGCACTGGCGCATCTCCACCGAGCCTGAGCGCACCCCCGACGAGCTCGCCCTGCTCATCGGCGGGCTCATGCGCTACGGCGGCCTCACCTTCCCTGACGACGTCGACGGGCTCGTCGTGAGCTCGGTCGTGCCCGCGGTCACCGAGATGCTGCGGGTCATGGCGCGCAAGTACATCGACGCTGCGCCGCTCGTCGTCGGGCCCGGGGTGCGCACCGGTGTGCCGATCGCCGTCGACAACCCCCGCGAGGTCGGCGCCGACCGCATCGTCAACGCCCTTGCCGCCTACGCCGGGCTCGGTGGCCCTGGCATCGTCGTTGACTTCGGTACCGCGACGAGCTTCGACGTCTACGGCGAGGCGGGGGAGTTCCTCGGGGGCGCGATCGCGCCAGGGGTAGCCACGAGCGTCGCCGCGCTCGCGAGGCGCGGGGCGCAGCTGCCGCTCATCGAGCTCACCGCGCCCGAGCACGCGATCGGTCGCAGCACCGTCGAGGCGATGCGCTCGGGCATCGTCCACGGCTTCAGCGGGGCGGTCGACCGCATCGTCGAGGCAACGAGCGCCGAGCTTCCCGCGACACCGGTCGTCGTCGCCACCGGCGGCCTCGCCCCTGACATCATCGCCGCCTGCCGCAGCATCACCCACCACGACCCCTGGCTGACCCTCAAGGGCCTACGGATGGTCTGGGAGCGCAACAGTTGAGAGGAGGGGCCGTGTCCATGCGTGCGCAGGTCGCCGCGCTCGCCTTGCTGCTCGTCGCGCTGCTCGGCGCCGCCGCCCTCGCGGTGGCCTTCGCTGCCGAGCGTGACGAGGCCCTCGCTGAGGCGGCCGTCGCCGAGGCCCGTGCGGAGCGCCTTGCGGGGGAGGTCGAGACCCTGAGGGCCGAGGTCGCCGCCCTCGAGGCCGCCCTCGCTGAGGCCGAGGCGACCGAGGCCCCCGCCGAGGGCGAGGGGCTGGGGTTGCTGCTCGACCTCCTCGCGCGTGGCGAGGTCTCCTCCGAGGAGTTGCGTGGCCTGCTCGAGGGCCTCCTCGGTGACCTCGGTGGCGACCCCGAGGGCCCATAGGTTCGTGGGCCTGGCACCGGTTCGCGGCCGGGGGTCGGTGCCGCGGCGACGGCCACTCGCGATGCTGTTCCCGGGCCTGGCGCCGGCCGCGGTCACCGTCCGCGGGCGGGCTGTGTGCTGGCAGGGGTGTGCGCCCCGGGGGTGGCCGGGGCGCGGCGGAGAGGCGATGGGGTGGTTCTACAGGTCGAGGGTGG
>SLNF01000349.1 GCA_007133145.1 Nitriliruptorales bacterium | reverse complement strand
TGGACAAGCAGCAGGAGTACGTGCTCCGCACCGTCGAGGAACGCGACATCCGCTTCGTGCGGCTGTGGTTCACCGACGTGCTCGGGATGCTGAAGTCGGTCGCCATCACCTCCTCGGAGATCGAGGGCGCCTTCGCCGAGGGCATCGGCTTCGACGGCTCGGCGGTCGACGGCTTCGCGCGGGTGCAGGAGTCCGACATGCTCGCCGTGCCCGACGCCTCGACCTTTCAGGTGCTGCCGTGGCGCGGCGACGACGCGGCGGTCGCGCGGATGTTCTGCGACATCCGGACGCCTGAGGGGGAGGCGTTCACCGCCGACCCGCGCCAGGTCCTTCGTCGCAACCTGCGCGAAGCCTCGGAGCTCGGCTACAGCTTCTACGTCCACCCTGAGATGGAGTTCTTCCTCTTCAACGGCCCCGACGACCCCACGCCGCTCGACCATGGCGGCTACTTCGATCTCACCCCCCTCGACGTGCAGTCGGACTTCCGCCGGGAGGCCATCCAGACGCTCGAGGCGATGGGCATCTCCGTGGAGTACAGCCACCACGAGGTCGCCCCGAGCCAGCACGAGATCGACCTGCGCTACGCCGACGCCCTCACGATGGCCGACAACGTCATGACCTACCGGCTCGCCATCAAGGAGGTGGCGATGCACCGGGGGATCTACGCGACGTTCATGCCCAAGCCGATGGCCGCCTACTGGGGCTCGGGCATGCACACCCACGTCTCGCTCTTCGACGGCGACACGAACGCCTTCTACGACGACGCCGACCCCTACCACCTCTCCGAGGTCGGCAAGCGCTTCATCGCGGGGGTGCTCGCCCACGCCCGCGAGATCACCGCGGTGTGCTGCCAGTGGGTCAACAGCTACAAGCGCCTGGTGCCGGGCTTCGAGGCTCCGGTCTTCGTGTCCTGGGGGCGGCACAACCGCTCCTCGCTCATCCGCGTGCCGATGTACAAGCCGCACAAGAGCGCTTCGGCGCGTGTGGAGTTCCGCGCCCCCGACCCTGCGTGCAACCCCTACCTCGCCTTCAGCGTCATCCTCGCCGCCGGTCTGCGCGGCATCGAGCAGGGCTACGAGGTCCCCCCCGAGGCAGAGGACAACATCTACGAGCTCACCGACACCGAGCGCCGCGCCGCGGGCATCGACTCCCTTCCCCGCAACCTCGACGAGGCGCTGCGGGTCATGGAGGACTCCGAGCTCGTCGCCGAGGCTCTCGGCGAGCACGTCTTCGAGTTCTTCCTCCGCAACAAGCGCGTCGAGTGGGACGCCTACCGCTCCCAGGTCACACCCTTCGAGATCGAGCGCTACCTGCCGATGCTCTAGCGCGGCCCGGTACCGGGCCCGGGGGCTCCCGGCGGTAGGGTGCGGGGGCGATGAGCGACGCTGCGACCCCGACGAGCAGCCTGCTCGCGCGCCTCGGGGGGGACACCCACGCCGCCGAGGACGCGCTGCGCGCCCTCGGGTTGTGGGACGCCGACCGGCCCGCCCCCGAGGCCGCCCCCGTCGTCGACCTCATCGCGGCGAGCCCCAACGTCGAGCGGGCCACCCGGGCGCTCGCCCGGGTCGCGGAGTGCCACGGCCCGCGGTCGCTGTCCTCCCACGAGCTCGTGCGCCGCCTCGCCGTCGTCGCGGGCTCGAGCGAAGCCCTCGGCGACGTCTGCGTGGCCCATCCCGCGGCGATCGCGATCCTCGAGGGCGACCTCGCGCCCGCCGGGATCGACGAGGTGCGCCGCGCCTGCCACACCGCGCTCCTCGACGCCGAGGAGCCGGCGCGTGCCCTCACCGTCGTCCAACGGCTCGGCCTCCTGCGGGTCGCCGCCCGCGACCTCCTCGGCCGCGCCTCGACCGCCACCGCCGCGGCCGAGCTCGCCGACCTCGCCTCCGGCGTGCTCGCCGCCGCCCTCGACCACGTCGCCGACCCTGCGGTGCGGCTCACCGTCATCGGCATGGGCAAGCTCGGCGGCCGCGAGCTCAACTACGTCTCCGACGTCGATGTGATGTTCGTCCACGAAGGCGAGCACGCCGCGGCGACCCGCGTCGTCGAGTCCTTCCTGCGGCTGCTCGGGGAGACCACCCCGGAGGGTCGGGCCTACGACGTCGACGCCAACCTCCGCCCGGAGGGCCGCGACGGCCCGCTGTCGCGCACCCTCGACGGCTACCGGGCCTACTACGACCGCTGGGCGCTGACCTGGGAGCAGCAGGCGCTGCTCAAGGCCCGCCCCGTCGCCGGTGACGAGGAGCTCGGGGTGCGCTTCACCGCGCTCGCCGAGCCCTACGTCTGGCCCGACCGACGCGAGGGCTCCGACGTCGACGAGATCCAGCGGATGAAGTCCACCGTCGAGAGCTCCGCGGCGGTGCGCAAGGCCGGGTCCCGGCAGGTCAAGCTCGCCCCCGGGGGGATTCGTGACATCGAGTTCGCCGTCCAGCTCCTCCAGCTCGTCCACGGCCGACACGATCCGAGCCTGCGCAGCCCGACGACGCTCGTGGCGCTCGAGGCGCTCGCCGAGGGCGGCTACGTCGACGACGGCGACGCGAACCTCTTCGGCGACGCCTACGACTTCCTGCGCACCGTCGAGCACCGCCTGCAGCTCCGCAAGCTGCGGCGCACCCACGTCGTTCCCGACGACGACGCCGAGCGTGACCGGCTCGCGCGCTCCTGCGGGTTCCGCCCGATCCGCGCCGCGACCGCCCTCGAGCAGTTCGACCGCGAGTACTTGAGGGTCCAGGGCTACGTGCGCCGCATCCACGAGCAGCTCTTCTACCGCCCGCTCCTCGACCGCTTCGCCGAGCTCTCGAGCGCCGACCAACTCGCCTTCGCGCCCGACGACGCGACCGGGCTCTCACGCGAGCAGGCTGCCGCGCGGCTCGCCGCGCTCGGCTTCGCCGACGGGGACCGGGCCATGCGCGTCCTCGCCGACCTCGCCGAGGGAGTGAGCCGGCGCGCGCGGCTGCTGCGGACGCTCCTGCCCGCGCTCCTGCCGGTGCTCGCCGCCGCGCCCGACCCCGACGGCGGACTCGAGGGGCTGCGCTCCCTTGCCGACCGCCTCGAGGGCGCTCCCGCGTTCCTGCGCACGCTCCGGGACAACCCTCCCGTCGGCGAGGTCCTCGCGACCGTCCTCGGGCGCAGCCGCAGGGTGGGGGAGTGGCTCGAGCGCGAGCCCGAGCTCATCAGTGGCCTCACCGATGAGGGACTCGCTGAGCCCGTCGACGGCGCGACCCACGCCCGCACCGCCGAGGGCCTACTGCGACGCGGCGAGAGCGTCGAGCGCACCGCCGATGCGCTGCGGCGGCTCAAGCGCCGCGAGATCGCACGCATCGCCGTGCGCGACCTCACCGGCCGGGCGAGTGTCGAGGAGGTCGGCGTCGAGCTCACCGGGCTCGCCGACGCCACACTCGACGCCGGGCTCGCGCTCGCCGGGCGCGACCTGCCGGTGCGCTTCGTCGCCCTCGGCATGGGCAAGCTCGGCGGGGGAGAGCTCTCCTACGCGAGCGACCTCGACGTGATCCTCGTCTTCGAGCCCCCCGAGCGGCGGAGCGAGGCCCTCGACGCGGTGACCGGACTCGTCCGGTCCCTCTCGGAGATCACCGCCGAGGGGCAGGCCTTCCATGTCGACCTCGACCTGCGCCCCGAGGGCCGCGACGGACCGGTCGCGCGCACGTCGGAGTCGACCCGGATCTACTACACCGAGCACGCCCAGCCCTGGGAGCTCCAGGCGATGACCCAGGCACGGGTGGTCGCCGGCGACCGCGCGCTCGGCGGGGAGCTCCTCGCGACGCTCGAGCCGCTCGTCTATCCCACTCGCCTGCCCACCGAGCGCCTCACGGCGATGCGGCGGATGAAGGCCCGGGTCGAGGCTGAGCGTGACAAGGGCCGGCGGCGGCGGGCCCTCGGTGTCGCCCGCGGCGACCGCCTCGACCTCAAGCTCGGTCTCGGCGGGCTCGCCGACATCGAGTGGACGGTGCAACTGCTCCAGCTGCGCCTCGGGGGGGAGCATCCTGAGGTGCGCCAGCCGGGGGCGCTCGCCGGTCTCGCCGCCCTCGCCGGCCTCGGTGCCGTCGACGGGCGCGACGCCGCGTGGCTCGCCGACGGCTACCGCCTGCTCGCGCGGGTGCGCAACACCCTGTACCTCGTTGGAGCGCGCGACCCCTCGCTCCTGCCGGCAGGGCCCGGTGAGCTCGACCGTCTCGCGCAGACCCTCGGCTACGACGCCCCTGGTGGGCAGGACTTCGTCGAGGACCTCACCCGCCACATGCGCCGGGTACGCAAGGTCCACGAGCGCCTCTTCTACGACTGACCATCCGGGCGGTCCTGCCGGTAGGATGCCGCACTGCCGGGGCCGACAGGGGTGGCAGGCAAGGAGCGGCGGTGATCGGGACCTCCGACGACGCGGTGTTCTGGGCCGGGCTGCTCACCGTGCTCGCCGTGCTCGCGCTCGCCGTGCGCGAGCGCAAGGCCCACCGCTCGCGTCTCGCGGCGATCCCGCTGCGGATCTCGGTCAATGGCAGCCGCGGCAAGTCGACGGTGACGCGCCTGGCCACCGGTGCGCTCAGTGCGGCCGGTTGGCGCACCCTCGGCAAGACCACCGGCACCGAGGCCCGGCTCATCCGCGGCTGGGACGGTGCCGAGGTCCCCGTCCGTCGGCGCCCCGAGGGGCCGAACATCGGTGAGCAGCTCGGGGTCGTGCGCGAGGCGGCCGCCCACCGCGTCGAGGCGCTCGTGGCGGAGTGCATGGCCATCACCCCCGAGTATCAGCGCGTCTTCCACGACGAGCTCGTCGATGTCAACGTCCTCGTCGTCACCAACGTCCTGGCCGACCACCTCGAGGAGATGGGTCCGACGACCGCCGACGTCGCCGAGGTCTTCGGTGAGTCGATCCCTCGAGGCGGGGTCGTCGTGATCGCGCCGGGCCCGCACAGCCGACGACTGCGCCGCGCGGCGCGCCGCCGCGGTGCCGCGGTCATCGAGGCCGACCCCTCCGAGGTCCCCGACGAGGTCCTGCAAGGCTTCGCGCACCTCGTCTTCGCCGAGCACGTCGCGCTCGTGCTCGCCCTCGCCCGCTACCTGGCCATCCCGACGGCCGTCGCGTTACGGGGCATGCGCCAGGCGAGCCCGGATCCCTTCGCCACCCGTCTCCTCGCCATCGGCGATCCGGAGGAGCCCGCGCTGCTCGTCAACGCGTTCGGGGCCAACGACCCCACGTCGACGCTCGGGGTCTGGCACCACGTCGCGGCTCTCGGTCACCCCTCCGACGGGCTCGTCGTCGTCATGAACTGTCGAGCCGATCGTGTGCCACGGACCCGGCAATTCGCCCGGGAGGTGCTGCCGCAGCTGCCGATCGACACGCTCGTGATCGCCGGCAGGGCGACCGGACCGGTGCAGGATGCGGTCAAGGAGGGCCTCGTGGTCGCGCGCGAGGTCCTCGACGCGACCGGTGAGGGAGCGGAGCCGATCCTGCGCCTGCTCGAACCGCTGCTCCGGGCCCGCGTCGTGCTGTGCGTCGGCAACCTCCACGGTGGCGGGGCCGAGATCGTCGCGGGGCTCGAGCAACGGCGTGTCGCTGCCGCACTCGGGCAGGACACACCGCACTGAGAGGACCACCCGATGTTCGGCACCGAGCTCTACGTCTCCCTCGTCGTCGGCGTGGCCCTCAGCCTGCTCTACGCCGAGCGCACGGGCGTGATCCCCGCCGGCCTCGTCGTCCCGGGCTATCTCGCCCTCATCTTCGACCAGGTCGTGTTCGTCGCCGCGGTGTTCCTCCTGAGCTTCCTCACCTTCCTCCTCGTCGAGCGCGGTGTGAGCCGCTACGTCATCCTGTTCGGGCGTCGGCGCTTCGTCGCGATGCTGTCGGTCGGCGTCATGCTCAAGCTCGTCTTCGACGCGTTGTATCCGACACTGCCCTTCGAGGTGTACGAGTTCCGGGGGATCGGCGTCATCGTGCCGGGACTCATCGCCAACGCGATCTACCGCCAGGGCGTCCTCCACACGGTCGGCTCCACGCTGCTGCTGTCCGGCGCCACCTTCCTCATCGTCTTCGTGCTCGGGCTCATCGTGGGATGAGCGGCATGAGCGCACCGGTTGATCCCGCCGCCACCGGAGGTGCCCCCTCCGGGCGCGCCCGCCTGCAACGGGTCCTCCGCGTGCAGCGGCGGCACGCCACCCGTGACGCCGTCGTCGGCGCGCTGCTCTGCCTCGCCGTCGTCGTCGGGGTGAGTCCGCCGACGGGAGCCACCAACCCCACGGCGCCGGACGATGCCGATGCGGTCTTCACCGCCGCGATGGTCGGTGACCTCATGTTCGCGCGTCACGTCGAGGAGGTCGCCGCCGTGCGCGGCTACGACGCCCTGCTCGAGCCCGCTCGCCCCTACCTCGCGGCCGACTACGTCACCGGCAACCTCGAGCAGGTGGTCAGCGAGCGCGACGACCTGCCGGAGGCCCGCAAGCTCATCCACCTCCGCGGAGGCCCCGAGCCGCTCGGGGCCCTCGTCGACGCCGGCTTCACGGCCGTGACCCTGGCAAACAACCACACGATGGACCATGGCATCCCCGGGCTCTCCGACACCCTGGCCGCGCTCGAGGCCGCCGACCTCGCCCACGTCGGCGCGGGGCTCGACCTCGATGAGGCGAGCGAGGTCCTCTACCAGGACCTCGGAGGCCTGCGGGTGGCGACCCTGTCGTTCACCGACGCCTATGTCGAGGGCTTCGTGGCCCGGGCCTTCCAGGGCGGGGTGATGGGCTCAGACGAGACCTTCATCGTCCCCGCGATCCAGCGCGCCCGGTCGGAGGCGGACCTCGTCGTCGTGCAATTCCACTGGGGGGTCGAGTACGACTTCAGCCCCGACCGGCGGCAGCGGGAGCTCGCCGAGCTCTCGGCGGCCGCCGGCGCGGACCTCATCGTCGGCCACCACCCCCACACGCTCCAGCCCGTCGAGCGTCTCGGCGACGCCGTCGTCTTCTACTCGCTCGGCAACTTCGTGTTCGACCAGGGCTGGTCGCGCACGAGGGAGACGGCGGTCGCGCGCTATCACCTGCGTCCCGACGGCGTCGCCGAGATCTCGCTGCACCCCTTCTTCATCCGCGAGGCGACGCCGCGGCCACTGACCGGGGCCACGGCGTGGTACCGCCGTCTGAGGATCCACCTCCAGCTGCGTGGGGAGGGCCTCGACTGGTGGCGTGACGCTGATCGACTCGTCGCCGAGGTCGACCACCGGCACGTGGTGGAGCGCCGAGCATCTCGGGAGCGTGCCGCCGATGATGACTGATCGGTGGATCAACGTTGCCCTCGGGATCATCGTCGCACTGGGTCTCGTCGGCGTCGCCATCTACGAGCGACCGCGCGCGGCCGCGGAGCGCGCCGAACTCCTCGGCGAGGACGTGCTCACCGTCGACGGTGAGCGCTCCGAAGGGTCGCAAGGCACGCAACGCTCCCGTGCCGCCGGGTCGGGCGACCCGATCGGCGACGGCCCCTTCGGCGTGACGGCCAGTGCGCCCCTCGCCGCCGACGTCGGCGTCGACGTGCTCGAGCGTGGGGGCAACGCCGTCGACGCCGCCGTGGCGATGTCGTACACGCTCGGGGTCGTCGAGCCGTTCGGCTCCGGCATCGGCGGCGGCGGGGTCATGCTCGTCCACGAGCCTGGTGACGACCCCGTCTCCTACGACTACCGCGAGGTCGCCCCCGCCTCCGGCGGCCTCCCGACGTCGAACATCGGGGTGCCGGGCTTCGTGGCTGGGATGGCCCATGTGCACGAGCGCCATGGCACCCTCGACATGCCGTCGCTCATCGACCCGGCGATCGCCTACGCCGGGGAGGGCTTCGAGGTCGACCCCTACCTCGCCGAGCGGCTCGAGTCGGCCGCCCACCGTCTGCCGATCAACCGCCTTCCCCGGCTCTTCCCGCGCGGAGGCGCGATCCAAGCGGGTGAGGTGCTCACCCAACCCGAGTACGCCGAGGCGCTCGTCCGCATCGCCGAGGACG
>SLNF01000169.1 GCA_007133145.1 Nitriliruptorales bacterium | reverse complement strand
GCCCCCGCCGCCCCCGCCTCCGCTCGACCCCGTCCTCGCCGCGGTCGACGCGAAGCTGCGCTCATGCGGGATCGTGCCCGAGAGCCTCGAGGGTCGCGACGTCGGTGACGGCTACTGGCACGTCACCGGCACGACATCGGCGCTGGGGTCGAGCCAGCCCTTCGCGCTGCTCTACCGGCCCGACACCGGCGAGCTCTTCGGCGACGACTTCCCGACGATGGACCTCCTCGACGAGACCCGCTGCCACTGAGCGCCTCCCGGGAGGCTCGCGGCCCCCGACCGCCCTGCTGGCCGTCCGCACGTTGACGCCGTCTCGCCGGTCGCCGTACCGTCGCACGACGCCGGGTCGGCAGCCGCCCTCGGCGCCTTCTCAGCCCACGGAGGTCCCGGCATGGCCGACGACAAGCGCATCCTCGCCTTCGGCGATTCGCTGACCTGGGGGTGGGTGCCCAGTGGCGACTTCGTGCCCACCACCCGCTACCCCTTCGCCCAACGCTGGACCGGGGTGATGCTCGAGGCCCTCGGTGAGGGCTACGAGGTCGTCGAGGAGGGCCTCAGCGGCCGCACGACCAATGCCGACGACCCCCTCGACGGCCGGCTCAACGGGGCGGCGTACCTGCCGGCGGCCCTCGCGACCCACCTGCCGCTCGACCTCGTCGTCATCATGCTCGGCACGAACGACACGAAGCAGTACTTCGCCCGTGAGCCGTTCGACATCGCCGTGGGCCTCGCCGACCTCCTCCTCGCCGTGGCCGCTTCCGCCGGCGGCGTCGGCACCGCCTACCCCGCGCCCGCCGCGCTCGTCGTCGCGCCCCCGCCGCTCGGCGAGATCACCGACCCGTGGCACCGCGAGGTGTTCCGCGGGGGCAAGGCCAAGACCGAGGGGCTCCCCGCGCTCTACGCCGGTGTTGCGGGGACCTTCGGGGCGGCCTTCCTCGACGCCGGCGAGGTGACCTCGACCGACGGGGTCGACGGCGTGCACTTCACCCCTGAGAACAACGCGGCGCTCGGCCGGGCCATCGCGGAGCGCGTCGCGAACCTGCTCGCCTAGCGTCGGGTCGCGCTGCGACACCGTCGTCAGCCGGTAACCCCTCTCGCGGGGGCGAAGGCGAGCACCCCGCGGGGCGCGGCCTTACGTGCCCGCCCATGCGGCCGATCGACACGGACAGGTGCGGGCGTCAAGGTGGTGGGTCGCCGCGCGGTCTGCATGGCTCCTTGGGAGAGACCACGGAGCGCGGCTGGGGACGAGGGAGACGATGCGCACGCGACTGTCGTGGACGAGCTATGCCCCGCAGATCCTCGACGCGGTCACCTCTCCCATCCTCGTCACGGACCGGTCTGGCCGGATCGTCTACGTCAACGGGGCCTTCACCCGGATAACTGGCTACACCGCCGATGAGGCGATCGGTGGCAACCCCCGCCTCCTGTCCTCCGGCGCGCACGACGCGGCCTTCTACGCCGAGATGTGGGCGACGATCCTTGCTGGTCGGACCTGGCACGGCGCGCTCGTGAACCGGCGCAAGTCCGGTGAGCGCTACACCGACCGGCAGTCGATCACGCCCCTGTACGGCGAGGACGGCGAGATCACCCACTTCCTCGCGGTCAAGACGGACGTCGTCGAGCAGCTGCAACTGCTCGCCGCGGCCTCCCCGGTCGGGGTCTTCCACGCCGACACCGCCGGACGCTGGACCTACGCGAGCGGGCACGCCACCGCGCTCGCAGGTCGATCCTTCGAGGAGCTCGTCGGCGACGGCTGGCTCCGGGCGGTCGACGAAGCCGACCGCCGCGCGGCCGAGCACGCCTGGGCTGCGCTCGCGGACGGCCGGGAGGCCGAGGTGTCGCTGCTCGTGCGCATGGGCGACGCCGAGCCTGGCTGGGTGCAGTTGCGCGCGGTCAGGCGTCGCGTGGCCGAGGGCGAGGTGGGCTTCGACGACATCGTCGGCTCCCTCGAGCCCGTCGACGAGCTCGTCGCGGCGCGGGAGCGCCTCGCGCGGCGCGAGCAGGAGTTGCGGGCGATCCTCGCCGCCGCCCCCGACGGCCTGCTCACCATCGGCGAGGACGGCCGCGTCACGAGTGCCAACGCCGTCGCCGCCGAGCTCTTCGGCTACCCGCAAGGTGAGCTCATCGGTTGCGACAGCGCGACCCTGCTCGCCGAAGTCGGCGACGGCGACGATGGCAGAGAGCGCCTCCCGGCGACCACGCCGATCGCCGACGGCGACGGCGATCCTACGGCGGTTCACGGCGACGGGACCCGGGAGGGCACGGCGCTGCACCGCGACGGCCGACGGATTCCCGTCGAGCTCTCGGTCGCCGCCGCTGCGGTGCCGGGCGGTGAGGTCACCGTCGTGAGCGTCCGCGACATCACCGAGCGTAAGGCCCACGAGGAGCGCCTCGCGCATCAGGCACTGCACGACCCGTTGACCGGGCTCGCCAACCGCGCGCTGCTCGACGACCGCCTTGGTCAGATGCTGCGGGCGAGCGAGCGCACCGGTGAGGTCTTCGCCGTCCATCTCCTCGACCTCGACGGGTTCAAGGCCGTCAACGACACCCACGGGCACGCCTTCGGCGACGCGCTCCTCGTCGAGGTCGCTGAGCGGCTCAGGAAGACCGTCCGCGCGGCCGACACGATCGCCCGCCTCGGCGGCGACGAGTTCGTCGTGCTGACGTGGGCGATCTCCTCGCCCGACGACGCCGACCGGCTCGGCCGCCGCCTCGTGGGGATGCTCGAGCGCGCCTTCGCCGGCGCGCCGGTTCCGGTCACCGCGAGCCTCGGGACCGCAGTGGTCTCGAGCACCAACTGCACCGCCGCGGAGGTCCTGCGGCGGGCCGACGCGGCGATGTACGCCGCGAAGGCCGCCGGCCGCAACCGCGCGGTCGTCGACCGCGCCCTGCTCACGGTCCCCTCGGCGATGCGCTGAGATCCACGGCGCCGCGGGGCGGCAAGGGGTCGACCGCTGCGCGGTCACCCGGCGGATGCCCTAGCGTGCCCACCATGACGGCCGCGGGCCGGGACCCACGGCCGGCGCGGTGCGGGAGGCGCCGCCGCAGCAGAGCGGAAGGGGCTCGATGAGCGAGATCCTCGCCACCGACGAGGTCTCGGTGTGGCTCATGGCGATGGCCTTCGCTGGCGGCCTCGCCCTCTTCCTCCACGGCATGGACGGGGTCACCTCCGGGCTCAAGGGGCTCGCGGGCACGCGTCTGAGCGACGTGCTCGGGCGCCTGTCGTCGAACCGCTTCGCCGGGCTCGGCACCGGGATGCTCATCACCGCGACGATCCAGTCGTCGACGGTGACGATGGTGCTCGTCATCGGCTTCCTCTCATCGGGCCTGCTCACGCTGACCCAGTCGGTCGGCGTCATCATCGGCGCGAACGTCGGCACGACGGTCACCGCGCAGATCATCGCCTTCGACGTCGTGCGCTACGCCCTCGGCATGGTGGCCGTCGGGGTGGCCGCGCAGTTCATCAGCCGCGGAGGACGTGTCCGCGAGCTCGGCCGCGCGATCGCCGGCTTGGGCATCCTGTTCCTCGGCATGGGCTTCATGCAGGAGGCCATGGCCCCGCTGCGTGACTACGAGCCCTTCCTCGACCTCATGGCCGCCGACCGTGGTCCGCTGCCGGGCGTGCTCATCGGGGCGGCGTTCACCGCGCTCATCCAGTCCTCCTCGGCCGCGATCGGCATCGTCATCGTCATGGCGAGTCAGGGCCTCGTGCCCCTGGAGACCGGCATCGCCATCGCCCTCGGCGCCTCGCTCGGCACGGCGGTGACGACGATGATCGCGACGATCGGCCGGCCCCCAGTCGCGCTGCGCGCCGGCCTCATCCACGTGGTCTTCAACGTCGTCGGCGTCGGGGTGATGCTCCTGCTCGTGGGCCCGCTCGCCGACCTCGCCACGCTCCTCTCGCCCTCTGCCGAGGGGCTCGAGGGCCAGGCGCGCCTCGCGGCCGAGACCCCCCGACAGATCGCCAACGCCTACACCCTCGCCAAGGCCGGCATGGTCCTCGGCTTCATCGGCCTCACCCCGCAGCTCGCCGCGCTCGTCGAGCGGCTCGTGCCGGTGCGGCCCTCCGAGCAGCGCGCCGAGCCGCGCTACCTCGACGAGGGGGTGCTCAACGCCCCCTCCGTCGCGCTCGACCTCGCTCATCGGGAGGTCTCCCGCCTCGGTGAGCACGTCGTCGACCTCGTCGACCGCAGCGTGCCCACGGTGCTCACCGGCTCGCGACGCGAGCTCGCCGCCCTCGCCGACGCCGACGACGAGATCGACCGCCTCTACGAGGCGATCCTGCAGTACCTGCGGGCGATCGATGACGAGTCGCTGTCCGAGGAGCAGGGAGCACGGCTCACGCGGCTCATGCGCGTGGCGAGCAACTACGAGCTCGTCGGCGACGTCGTGCAGCACGAGCTCGTCCGCATCGGCCTCCGCCGCCTCGACGACGGCGTCCCGCTGAGCGAGGAGAGCCTGCGGGTCGTCAGCGACTTCCACCGGACGATGACCGAGCTCTTCGCCCTCGCGCAGCGGGCGTTCGCCGAGAGCGACGCCGACGCGGCGGCCCGCGTCCTCGAAGCCAAGCCGGAGGTCAACGAACTGCTCGACGAGGTCGCCGCGCACCAGGCCACCCGGCTCGGTGCCGACGCCCCGAAGCGGGTCGCGGCCTACACCCGAGGCACCGAGACGATCGAGCAGCTCCGGCGGGTCTACACCTTCGCCAAGCGCATCGCCCGCGCCGTGCCGGCCGAGGAGTCCTGAGTCGCCACGGTCGCGCGTCCACGTCGTGCCCTTCGCGACGCATGCGCAGCCTTCGTCCGTCGCGCACCAGGGCTGCCGTGCGTCGGGCGCCGGCTTGCCCGACCAGCACGCTTGACCGCGTCACGGCGCCGTGCGACGTTGCGTCGAGGACTGGTGCGGCCCGGGCCGTGAGGCCCTGCGCCGGCTGCACGGGGGACGGTCGCCGACGTCGGGTGTCGAGTTGAGGAGGCGTCTCATGCGGGTGCTGGCCATCGATCAAGGAACCTCGGGCACGAAGGCCCTCGTCGTCGATCCTGAGGAAGGCGTCGTGGCGATCGCCGAGGAGGAGGTCCGCCCGGCCTACCTCGGCGGCGGTGCCGTCGAGCAGGACCCCGAGGCGCTGCTCGCCTCGGTGCTCGAGGCGGGGCGTCGGGCCGTGGCCGAGGCGGGCGGCGCCATCGACGTCGTCGCGCTCGCCAACCAGGGTGAGACCGTGCTTGCCTGGGACCCCGACACCGGCGCGCCGCACTCCCAGGCGATCGTCTGGCAGGACAGCCGGGCCGAGGAGATCTGCGCACCGCTGCGCGAGGAGCACGGCGAGGAGGTCGCCCGCCGCAGCGGTCTCGTCCTCGACCCCTACTTCTCCGCGCCCAAGCTCGCCTGGGTCCGTCGGCACCTCAGCCGCGAGGGCGTGGTCACGACGACCGACAGCTGGCTGATCCACAAGCTCACCGGCGCGTTCGTCACCGACGTCGCCACGGCGAGCCGCTCGCTCGTCCTCGACCTCGATGAGGGGGTCTGGGACGAGCACCTCCTCGCGGTCTTCGGCCTCGACGACGAGCCGCTGCCGCGCATCGTGGCCTGCGACGAGGTCGTCGGCGAGACCGAGTCCTTCGGCGCGCCGGCCCCCGTCGGGGGGCTCATCGTCGACCAGCCCGCCGCGCTCATCGCCGAGGGCTGCCTCGAGGCGGGATCGGCGAAGTGCACCTACGGCACCGGGGCGTTCCTGCTCGGCAACACCGGCACCGACGCGGTGCGCTCCGAGGTGGGGCTCACGACGTCGGTGGGGTGGCGGGCCCGCGGCGAGACGCGCTACTACCTCGACGGCCAGGTCTACACCGCCGCCTCGGCGGTGCGCTGGCTCACCGACCTCGGGGTCATCAGCGGTCCGGCCGACCTCGACCGCCTTGCCGCCGACGACAGCGCCGGGGCGCTCTTCGTCCCCGGCCTCGCCGGGCTCGCCGCGCCGTGGTGGCGGCCCGACGCGACGGGCGCGCTGCTCGGTCTCACGCTGTCCACCGAGGCGCCCCAGCTCGTGCGTGCGGTGCTCGAGGGCATCGCCGCGCAGATCGCCGACCTCGCCCACACGATCGCCGACGACCTCGGCCGCCCCATCGAGCGGCTGCGCGTCGACGGCGGCCTCACGCAGTCGCGGGTCCTCATGCAGGCCCAGGCCGATCTCCTCCAGGCCCCCGTCGACGTCTACCCCTCGCCGCACGCCACCGCCCTCGGGGTCGCCGCGCTCGGACGGCTCGCCCTCGACGACGGGCTCACCCTCGCCGGGGCGATCGACGAGTGGACGCCGTCGCAGACCTACGAGCCGCAGCGCTCAGCCGAGCAGGCCGCCGCGCTGCTCGGGGAGTGGCGCGAAGGGGTGGAGATGACGCTGGGCCAGGGCGGGGCGTGATGGCCGAGGGCGTCGCACCGGGCGCCGCCCCGGCGAGGCCCTCGGTCTCGGGTGCTGGGCCCATCTACGACGTCGCCGTCGTCGGCGGCGGCGTCGTCGGCTGCGCGGTCGCCCGCGAGCTCGCCGGCTACGACCTCTCCGTCGCGCTCATCGAGGCCCGCGGCGACGTCGGCGATGTGACGAGCAAGGCGAACACCGCGATCTGGCACACCGGCTTCGATGCGGGGCCCGGCACCCTCGAGGCCCGGCTCGTCGCGCGTGGCTGGCAGCTCCTCGGCGACTACGCCGAGGCCACCGGGATCCCCCTCGAGCGCACCGGCGCGGTCCTCGTCGCCTGGAACGACGACGAGCTCGCCGCCTTGCCGGGGCTCGAGGCCAAGGCCCGGGAGAACGGCTACGAGCGGGCCGAGCTCCTCACCGCCGAGGAGGTCTACGCGCGGCTGCCCTCCCTCGGCGGGGGGGTGCTCGGCGGGCTCTCGGTGCCCGACGAGGGCATCATCTGCCCGTGGTCGACGACCCTGGCGCTCGCGCTCGACGCTCAGGCCCGCGGCGCGGCGATGCTCCTCGGCGCTGAGGTCTCCGGCGTCGACGTCGGCGCCGACCGCACGACCCTCACCACCGCGGCGGGCCCCGTCGAGGCCCGCTGGGTCGTCGGCGCAGCCGGCCTCGGCGCCGACCACCTCGACCGTGCCTTCGGCCACGCCCGCTTCACCGTCACCCCGCGGCGGGGCGAGCTCATCGTCTACGACAAGCTCGCGCGCGCCCACGTCGACCGTGTCGTGCTGCCGGTGCCGACCGCCCGCGGCAAGGGGGTGCTCGTGAGCCCGACGGTCTACGGCAACGTCATGGTCGGACCGACCTCGGAGGACCTCACCGACCGCCGCGAGACGGCGACCTCCGAGGCGGGGCTCGCCGGCCTGCGCGAGCGGGCCCGACGGCTCCTGCCCACACTCGAGGGCGAGGAGATCACCGCGGTCTACGCGGGCCTGCGTGCCGCGACCGAGCACAGCGACTACGTCGTCGAGGTCGACGAGGCGCAGCGCTACCTCTGCCTCGGCGGGATTCGCTCGACGGGCTTGACCTCCTCGATGGCGCTCGGCGAGCACGTCGCCGGCCTGCTCGCCGAGGCCGGTCTCGCGCTCACCCCCCGCGAGGGCCTGCCGGCCCCACCGGCGATGCCCCCGATCGGTGAGGCCCAACGCCGTCCCTACGCCGACGACGAGCGTCTCGCCGCCGACCCTGCGTACGGCCGCATCATCTGCTTCTGCGAGCGCGTCTCGCAGGGCGAGATCCGCGACGCGCTCGCCTCGCCCCTGCCGCCGCGCGATCTCGCCGGGCTGCGGCGGCGCACCCGCGCGACGATGGGGCGCTGCCAGGCCTTCTACTGCGGCGCGGAGGTCGCGGCGCTGCTCGCCGAGGCGCAGGCGGGAGGCCAGCGATGACAGGGCTGCCGCGCCGCCGTGCCGACGTCGCCATCGTCGGCTCCGGGCCCGCCGGGCTCACCGCCGCCGAGCGTCTCGCCCGTGCCGGCGCCGACGTCGTCGTCGTCGAGCGCGAGCGCGAGCCCGGTGGC
>SLNF01000209.1 GCA_007133145.1 Nitriliruptorales bacterium | reverse complement strand
TGACCGGCGAGGTCGGCGAGGCCGTTGCGCAGGCGCAGGCCGCGGCGATGGCCGCGGTGACGGCCGCCGCCGCGGCGGGAGCCGCGAGCTCGTCGTCCTCGGGCTGAGGACTCCCGCGGCGCGCCGCCCGGCGGGGCCCGGGGGCCACCTGGCGACGCTCAGCCGAAGGGACTCGAGGCCTCGTCGGTGCGCTCGCGGTCGAGCGCGCGGACCGCGGCGGTGCACGACCAGCACACCGGCTTGTCGCGGAAGGTCGTGAGCTCGCCTTCGGCGCCGCAGAACGTGCACTGGTCGATCGCGGGGCCGATGACGACGCGGTCGGACTCGAGGGTGATCTCGAGCTCGTCGCCCTCGTCGATGCCGAGCGCGCGGCGGAACTGCGACGGGATCACGACGCGCCCAAGGTCGTCGATCTTGCGCCGGATTCCCTGGCCTGCCATGGGGGTCGATACTATCCGGCCGGCCCGCAGCAGACCCCCAACCCGCGACTTGGCGAGGTACCCATCCATGGGTAAGGACACCTTCTACCTCACGACGCCCATCTACTACGTCAACGACGTGCCGCACATCGGCCACGCCTACACCACGGTGGCCGCCGACGTGCTCGCCCGTTGGCGCCGGCTCAACGGCGACCGTGTGCACTTCCTCACCGGCACCGACGAGCACGGCCAGAAGGTCGCCCGCGCCGCCGAGGAGCGCGGCATGACCCCCCAGCAGCACTGCGACGGCATCCTGCCGCGTTGGAAGGAGATGCTCGACCTGCTCGACATCTCCAACGACGACTTCATCCGCACGACCGAGGACCGCCACGAGGCGCGCGTGCAGGAGTTCATGCAGCGTCTCTATGACCAGGGCGACCTCTACAAGTCCACGTACGTCGGGCCGTACTGCGTGCGCTGCGAGGGCTACTACGCCGAGGCCGAGCTGCTCGAGGGCGAGCTCTGCCCCATCCACCGCCTCCCCGTCGAGCGCCTCGAGCAGGAGAACTGGTTCTTCCGGCTCTCGAAGTACGCCCCGGCGCTGCTCGACCTCTACGACGCCCATCCCGGCTTCGTCCAGCCCGACGTGCGTCGCAACGAGGTGCGGGCCTTCGTCGAGGCCGGCCTCGAGGACATCTCCGCGACCCGCACCGAGTTCAGCTGGGGCGTGCCTTGCCCCTGGGACGACGGCCACATCTTCTACGTCTGGTTCGATGCCCTCCTCAACTACATCACCGCTGCCGGCTACGGCGCCGACTCGGAGGCCTTCGCGCGGCGCTGGCCCGCCGACGTCCACCTCATCGGCAAGGACATCCTGCGCTTCCATGCCGTCTACTGGCCAGCGATGCTCATCGCCGCCGGGGTCGAGGTGCCCCACCAGGTCTACGCCCATGGCTTCCTGCTCGTCGGAGGGGAGAAGATGGGCAAGTCCAACGCCACGGGGATCCGCCCCGCCGAGCTCGTCGAGCACTTCGGCGTCGACTGCTACCGCTACTACTTCCTCCGGGAGATCTCCTTCGGCCAGGACGGCACGTTCAGCTGGGAGTCGATGGAGGAGCGCTACACCACCGACCTCGCCAACGACCTCGGCAACCTCGTCAACCGCGTCCTCAACATGGTCGGCAGCTACCGCGACGGGGTCGTGCCCGCGCCGGCCGGTGCCGCCGGCGACGCCGAGGCGCAGCTCTCCCGGGACCGGGAGGCCGCCCTGGCCGGACTCGCGGCCTTCGACCGTCTCGCCTTCAAGAAGGGCCTCGAGGACCTCTGGCAGCTCGTGCGTGGCGTGAATCGCTACGTCGAGGCGCGTCAGCCGTGGGCGCTGCACAAGCAGGGCGCAACCGACGACCTCGACCGGGTGCTCTACGAATGCGTCGACGCGCTGCGGGTCATCGCCGTGCTCTCGAGCCCGGTCATGCCCGGCATGGCCGCAAGGCTGTGGGACAAGCTCGGCATCGACGAGGCCCTCGAGGGTCAGCGGCTGCCCGAGGCCGGCGAGCCGGGAGGCCTCGCGCCGGGTGTGCGGACCGAGCGCGGGAAGGTGCTCTTCCCCAAGCTCGAGGAGTAGACGGCGCCGTGGGACAACCTCGCTCGCCGCTCGCGCGTCGAGGGGGGCGACATGGCCACGACGACCCTGCGACGCGGTGGCGTGAGCGCCAAGGGCGCGCGCGCCAGCGACGACGCGCCGACCGAGGCGCTGCCGGGGACCACGCCGGCGACCGATGTGGCCGGGCCGCAGGCTGTCGTGGCTGACGACGCGCGGGGCGACGAGGCGTTCGCCGAGCTCTACGCCGAGCACTACGCCGAGGCGGTGCGCCTGGCGTACCTGCTCTGCGGCCAGCAGGAGCGTGCCGAGGACGCGGTAGCCGACGCCTTCGTCAAGGTCTGGCGGGCCTGGCGGCGCGGCCGCATCGACAACCCGCGCGCCTACATCCGCCGCGCCGTCGTCAACACCGTCAACTCGCGGTTCCGCCGCCTCGCGCTCGAGCGTCGGGAGCTCGCACGGCGCTCCGGTGACGCGCGCGGCGCCCGCGGCGACGACGACCAGGTCAGCGAGCGTGACGAATTGTTCACCGCGCTCGCGCAGCTGCCGCAGCGTCAGCGCACCGCGATCGTGCTGCGCTACTGGGAGGACCTCTCCGAGGCGGACACCGCGGAGGTCATGGGGGTGGCCATCGGCACGGTGAAGTCGAGTGTCTCGCGCGGGATCGCCAACCTCCGCGGGCTCATCGGGGACCCTTCCGTGGGCGGGGAGGCCTCCTGATGGCCGATCTCGAGCAGCGCCTGCGCGAGAGCCTGCACCTGCGGGCCGGCGACGTGGCCGCCGACCCCGAGCGCGCCGAGGCGGTGCGGCGCCGCGTCATGCGCCGTCGTCGCGTGCGCTCGGCGGCACCGGTGCTCGGCGCGGTGGCCGTCGTGCTCGCCGGGCTCGCCGTCGTGCCGACCTGGCTGTCGGTTCCCGTCGAGGTCGCGGTGGGACCCGAGCCGGGCGAGGTCGTCGAGGGTGCCGCCGAGGAGCCCCCGCCGCCGACGCCGCCCGTGCCCGACGACGAGGCCCTGTCAGCGACCCCGGAGCGCGGCGAGCCCACCCCGCCGCCCGACGTGGACGCCGAGTTCGCCCCCGCTGAGGTCGACCCCCTCGTCCCGCTCGAGCGGGTCGACGGGCTGCGCGAGCGTCTCGGGGCGCTCGCGCTGCTCGAGGAGGACGGCCCGCTGCACGTCGTTGACGGCGAGTCGGGACCGGCGGCGACCGGGCCACCCGGCGTGGGGCCCCTGGCCGTGGCTGCACGCGGCGACCTCGTGCGGGTCGCCTACCGCCGGGGCGCGGTCGCCGAGGCGCGAGCGCGCTGCCCTGACGCCCTGGTCCTGCGCGACGTCGCCACCGACGTCGAGGCCGAGGTCTCGACCTCATGCCCCGGACCGGCGGCCTTCGCGCCCAGCGGCCAGCAGCTCGCCTGGATCGAGGAGGGCGCGACACTGCGGGTCGCCGACGTCGAGCGCGTCCTCGAGGGGGACGCCGAGGCACGCCGCTGGTCGCTCGTGGCCGAGGGGAACCTCGCGGTGCGCGCCTGGCTCGGCAGCGACGACGGGTGGCGGATCGTCGTCGCCGAGGCCACCGACGGAGCCGACCGCTGGCACGTCATCGAGCTCCGGGGCGAAGAGGGGGGTTCGCCCACGCTGACCGCGAGCCGCGAGGAGCTCCGCGCCGACGAGGCGCTCGAGTTCGACGGCCTCGATCCCCTTGCGGTCTCGCCGGCCGCCCCGGTGGTCGGCCACCGACCCGAGGTCGACCTCGTCGGGGTCGACGAGGCCGGCGCCGCGCGATTGCGCCGTGGTGCCCTCGGCCCGGAGGGCCAGGATGCGCTGCTCCTCGGCGATGACGTCACCGGCGCACTGGTCGCCGAGGAGGCCGCACCCTGGCTCACCTCGCAGGGACGCGACACCCTGCTCGGCGACGGTCGAGGGCAGGTCTGGCACGTGCGGCATCCCGCGACCGTCGAGGGCACCGCGGAGGTCACCGCGTTGCCGGCCGACTGGTCGGCTGCGGCGCTCTACCTGGGCGAGCGCTGAGCGCACGTTGTCGCGGATCTGCCTGCGAGGTTCGTCCGGCCGCATGCGTCGCCCCCGTAGTCGTCCGGACGGCGAGGGGCTATCCTGCGCGATTGCGCACATCCCGCCCGCGAGACGGATCGTGCGGTCCACACCCGCCGGAGGGCCTCCGTGTACACCGATGCGCACTGCCACCTCGAGATGCTCGACATCCCGCCCCATGAGGCCATCGCGCGGGCCCGGGCCGAGGAGGTCACCACGCTCGTCACCGTCGGGGTCGACCTCGCCTCCTCCGCGGAGTGCGTCGGCACGGCGATGGCCTACGACGAGGTGTGGGCGGTCGTCGGCATCCACCCGCACAACGCGATCGAGGCGACCGAGCACGTGCTCGCGCGGCTGCGCGGCCTCGCCGAGCACCCCGCCGTCGTCGCGATCGGGGAGACCGGTCTCGACTACTTCCGTGACCACTCGCCCCGCGTGCGCCAGGAGGAGGCCTTCCGCGAGCAGATTCGCCTCGCGAAGGAGCTCGACCTCACGCTCATGATCCACGTGCGCGAGGCGCACGACGACCTCGTCGCGATCCTCGAGAGTGAGGGCGCGCCAGAGCGCACGGTCTTCCACTGCTTCTCGGGGGACACCGAGCTCGTCAAGCGCTGCGCCGACGAGGGCTGGTACCTGTCCTTCGCGGGGAACGTCACCTTCCGCAACGCCCGCGACCTGCGCGAGGCCGCCCGTGTCGCGCCGCTGGAACTGCTGCTCACCGAGAGCGACTCGCCGTACCTCTCGCCGCACCCGCATCGTGGCAAGCCGAACGAGCCGGCGCGCATCCCCCTCGTCGTCGCCGAGCTCGCTGAGCTGCACGGCCTGCCGACGTGGGAGCTGGGGCGCCAGGCGAGCGCGAACGCCCGCGCCGTCTTCCGTCTGGATGGACGGGGATAGCACACGGCAGGTGCGCTCGGGGGTCGCTACCCTCCCGCGAATGCTCAAGCCGAGTGCGCTTCCGCCACGCCCGAGCCTGCGGCGTAAGCTCGGGCGCGCGCTCAGCCGAGCCGCGCTCGCCCTCGTCCTGCCCCTCTTGGGGCTCGCCATCATCCTCGACGACGTCCTCGGCGACGTCGCGCCCGCCCGCGACGCCACGCCCGTCGCCCAGAGTGCTCCCCCCGACGACGGCGAGGCGACCTCCCGTGACCGGGTGGGCATCAGTGCATCGCGCGCCGGACGGCGGCTCGAGCCGCCGGTCGTCACCCTCGTCGTCGGTGGCCTGAGCGAGCAGGTCGCGACCTCGGCACGGACCGTCGAGGAACTCCTCGCGGAGCGGGGCGTCGACCTCGGTGAGCACGACGAGTTGACCCCCGAGCCGGCCACGCCGATCGCCGACGGCATGCGCGTCGTCGTCGCCCGCGTCAGCCACACCGAGGAGGAGCGCAGCGAGAGGCTCGAGTACGAGCAGGTGACCGTGGAGACCGATGACCGGGAGGAAGGCGAGCGGGTCACCGTCCAGGAGGGCCGCGACGGCGAGCGCGTCGTCGTCGAGGAGGTCGTGCACGTCGACGGCGTCAAGTCCGCCCGCCGGCAGATCGACGAGCGCGTCGACGAACCGACCGATGAGATCGTCGAGGTCGGGACCGCACCCCCACCCGAACCCGAGCCGGAGCCGGAGCCGGAGCCGGAGCCGGACCCGCCGGCGCCCTCCTCGCCAGGGTCGGGAGTCTGGGACGACCTCGCGCGTTGCGAGGCTGGGGGCAACTGGGCGGCGAACACCGGCAACGGCTACTACGGCGGGCTGCAGTTCCACCCCCAGACGTGGGCCGCCCACGGCGGGCACGCCTTCGCGCCGAACGCCCACCTCGCCACGCGCGCCCAGCAGATCACCGTCGCCGAGCGCGTGCGCGCCAGCCAGGGCTGGGGGGCCTGGCCGCACTGCGCCGGCCAGCTGGGGCTGCGCTGAGCGGGCCGCCGGCCGCCCGCGAGGTCCGTCGCCTCTGCGAGGCCTACGGGATCGCCCCGTCCCGGCGCCGCGGCCAGAACTTCGTCGTCGACCCCAACACCGTGCGCCGGGTCGTCGCGCGTGCCGAGGTTGGGCCCGGGGATCTCGTCGCTGAGATCGGCCCGGGGCTCGGGGCGCTGACCCTCGCCCTCGTCGAGGCTGGTGCGGAGGTCGTCGCTGTCGAGGTCGACGCGGGGCTCGTCCGGGCGCTGCGCGAGGTGCTCGCCGACACCGATCGCGTGACGCTGCACCACGCCGACGCCCTCGAGGTCGACTGGGCGACGCTGCTCGGTGGGCGCCCGGCCCTGCTCGTGGCCAACCTGCCCTACCACCTCGCGACGCCGATGGTGATCGGGGCCCTCGAGTCCGGCTGCTTCCAACGCCTCGAGGTCATGGTGCAGCGCGAGGTCGGCGAGCGCTGGACCGCCACCGTCGGTCACCCGGCCTTCGGCGCGGCCTCCCTGCGCGTCGCCGCCTACGCCGAGGCGCGCATCGACGGCAGGGTCAGTCGCAACGCCTTCCTGCCCGTGCCCGGTGTCGACTCGGTGACCGTGCGGCTCGAGCCCCGGCCCTGGGCCTTCGACATCGCGCGCGAGCAGGTGCTCGATCTCGTCACGATCGGCTTCGCCCAACGCCGCAAGCGGTTGCGCAACGCACTGCGCGCGGGCGGGCTCGACGTGGCCGCCCTCGACGCGGCCTTCGCCGCGGCCGACCTCGACGCCGACCTGCGCGCCGAGGAGGTCGACCTCGAGGGATGGGTGACGCTCGCGCGCCACCTGCCGCCGATCACACCGTCGACGTAGCGCGGCCCAACGCGCCGTCGGCGGCGCTCGCGTCGGACCGTGCTCGCACGGGCCCGAGGCCACGGTCGACGGGCGGTGCTTTGGCGGGGTCGCCGGACCACCCGTACGATCCTCGCTGTTCGTGCTCACGAGCCGCGCGCGGTCACGTCCCGAAGGGTCCGTTGCGGCGGGGAAGGATGCCCGGGGTGGCGTCGGAGACGGTCCCGCAAGGTCCGCACGTCGCCGTGCGCGTCCCCGCGAAGGTCAACCTCTTCCTCTCGGTGCGCGGCATCCGTGACGACGGCTACCACGAGCTCACGACCGTGCTGCAGACGGTAGGGGTCTTCGACGAGCTGCGCGCCTCGCTCGCCGGACCCCCGGGGCGAGGGCAGCATCCCGCCTCGCGTCGGCACATGCGCCTCGAACTCGCGCACGACGACATCGCCGGGCTTCCGGATCGATCGGACAACCTCGCGATGCGTGCCGCGCTCGCGCTCGCGCACGACGCAGGGGTGATCGACGGCGCGCTGAGCGTGCGCGAGGACGGGCCCCGTACCTTGCTCGAGCTCGACAAGGCGATCCCCGTGGCCGGGGGCATGGCCGGAGGCTCCGCCGACGCCGCCGCGGCGCTCGTCGCGCTCAACGAGCTGTGGGGCTGCGCGCTGCCCAGGGAGCGGCTCAAGGAGCTCGGCGCCGAGCTCGGCAGCGACGTGCCGTTCTGCGTCGTCGGTGGCACGGCCCTGGCGACGGGTCGCGGGACCTCACTCGCGCGGGTGCTCTGTCGCGGGGAGTTCACCTGGCTCGCGCTCCTCGACGACGACCCCCTCTCGACCGCGGAGGTCTACCGCGAGTGGGACGCCCGCTGCGCACCGAGCGAGGTGGAGCCCGACGCGGTGCTGCAGGCCCTGCGGGCCTGCGACCCCGAGGCGCTCGGGGCGGCGCTGCACAACGACCTCGAGCCGGCAGCCTTCGCGCTGCGTCCCGACCTCGCCACGCGCAAGCAGCACCTGCTCGAGGCGGGGGTCTTCGGGGCCGTGCTCTCCGGCAGCGGCCCCACGATGCTGGGCCTCGCCGCGAGCCCGGCCCACGCCCGGGAGATCGCCGGGCGGCTGCCGGTGGGCGTCGGACGCACGGTGGTCGTGACGTCGCCGGCGGGTGGTCCGGAGCTGCGTCGCAATGCGGCTGCCGAGCAGTGAGCCCCGTCTCATCATGGTCGGAGCCTCCGCTACAGTGAGGTGCCGCAGACGCTGCGGGGCTGGCGATGGGAGGTGGTGAAATGGCATCACGCCGTCCTTTGGAGTCGGAGTTGAAGGTTCGATCCCTTCCCTCCCAGCCATCCCAGCTCAGTGACAGGAAGCTGCCTCACCGATGAGTCGCGCTGCCATCGTCCTCGCCGCGGGCAAGGGCACCCGTTTCCGTTCCGACCTCGCGAAGGTCCTGCACCCCGCCGCGGGGCGCACGATGCTGCGCTGGGTCCTCGAGGCGCTGCGGCCCCTCGAGCTCGACCGCGTCGTCGTCGTCGTCGGCCACCAGGCCGCCGAGGTCGCCGCCGAGGCGGAGGCCTCGGGGCTGGCGGGGCTCGTCACCGTCACGCAGCCCGAGCAGCTCGGGACCGGCCATGCGGTGCGCTGCGCGGCCGAGGACGGGGCGCTCGAGGGCATCGACGAGGTGCTCGTCCTGCCCGGTGACGTGCCCCTGCTCGAGCCCGAGCCGCTCGCCGCGCTGCTCGCCGACGCCGGGCAGCGCGCGGCGACGATCCTCGCCTTCGAGCCGACCGACCCCGGCGGCTACGGGCGGCTGGTGCGCGACGAGGCCGGCATGGTCACCCGCATCGTGGAGCATCGTGACGCCACCGATGCCGAGCGCGCGATCACCGAGGCCAACAGCGGGATCTACGCCTTCGACCGAACCGCCCTCGAGGACGGGCTCACCCGTCTTGCCGCCGACAACGAGCAGGGCGAGGAGTACCTCACCGACGTCATCGCCCCGCTCGTGCCCAGGGGCGTCGGGGCGCTGACCGCCCCCGCCGAGGTCGTCAGCGGCGTCAACGACCGCGCCCAGCTCGCTGACGCCGGGGCGGTCCTGCGGCGGCGCATCCTCACCCGGCTCATGCGCGAGGGGGTCAGCGTCATCGACCCCGACGCCACCTACGTCGACGCCGAGGTCGCCGTGGGCGTCGACGCCGTGTTGCGACCCGGCACCCACCTCGAGGGCACGACGGTCATCGGCGCCGGAGCCGACATCGGGCCGGGGACACGGCTCGTCGACAGCGCCGTCGGCGAGGGCGCGACGGTCGCGCAGTCGGTGGTGGTCGGCGCGGAGATCGGTGACGGCGCGACGGTTGGGCCGTTCAGCTACGTGCGCGCCGGCACGCGGCTGGCCGCTCGCGGCAAGATCGGCGCGTTCGTCGAGACGAAGAACGCCGAGATCGGCGAGGGCGCGAAGGTGCCGCACCTCTCCTACGTCGGCGACGCCGAGATCGGCGCCGGCGCGAACATCGGCGCGGCGACGGTCACCGTCAACTACGACGGCTTCGCCAAGCACCGCACGATCATCGGCCCCGGGGCGCGCATCGGCAGCGACACGATGCTCGTTGCGCCGGTGACCGTCGGCGCCGAGGGCTACACCGGCGCAGGGTCGGTGATCACGACCGACGTCCCAGACGGCGCGCTCGCGGTGGCCCGCAGCGAGCAGCGCAACATCGAAGGGTACGCCGAGCGCAAACGTGCCAAGCACGAACGCAGCCAGAGGGACGACTCCTGATGGAGATCACGACGAAGAAGCGGATGCAGATCTTCACGGGGCGCGGCTACCCCGCGATGTCGAAGGAGGTCGCCGACCACCTCGGCATGCGTCTCGGTGACGTCGAGCTCAAGGACTTCTCCAACGGCGAGATCTACGTCCGCTACCAGGAGAACGTCCGTGGGTCGGATGTCTTCGTCATCCAGACCCACTGCGAGCCGATCAACCAGAACATCATGGAGCAGCTCATCATGATCGAGGCCGCCAAGCGCGCCTCGGCCAAGCGGATCACCGCGATCTGTCCCTTCTACGGTTACGGCCGTCAGGACAAGAAGGCGAAGTCGCGGGAGCCGATCACCGCACGGCTGCTCGCGGACATGCTCACGGTGGCCGGCGCCGACCGCGTCGTCTCCGTCGACCTGCACTCCCAGCAGGTCCAGGGCTTCTTCGACCAGCCGCTCGACTCGCTGACCGCGCTGCCGCTGCTCGTCGACTGGCTGCGGGAGCGCTTCCCGAGCAAGGAGATCGTCGTCGCGAGCCCCGACGCCGGCCGCGTCAACCTCATGGAGAAGTTCCTCAGCAGGCTGCCCGAGGCCTCGCCGGCCTATCTCGCGAAGACCCGCACCGGGCACAACGTCTCGAAGACCCTCGGCGTCACCGGCGACGTCACCGGCGCGACGGTCGCGCTCGTCGACGACATGATCGACACCGCGGGGACGATCTGCGGCGCGGCCGAGGCCCTCATGGAGCGCGGCGCCAAGCGCGTCCTCGCCCTCGCCACCCACCCGGTGCTGTCGGGTCCGGCGTGCCGACGGCTGCAGGCCGCGCCGATCGAGCGGGTCGTCGTGACGAACACCCTGCCGCTGCCACCCTGCCACGAACTCGACAAGATCGAGGTCGTCTCCATCGCGCCGATCGTCGCGAGCACGATGAAGGCGATCTTCGAGGACCAGTCCGTCAGCGAGCTCTTCGACGACCAGAACCAGTGATCCCCCAAGCCCTCAAGTGGGTCGCCGCGGCGGTGGGTCTCATCATCGTCGTCGCCGTCAGCGTGCCGCTCGCCATCGACGCGGTCTTCGGGACGATCGAGTTCACTGACGAGAGCGGCCTCTTCGAGACCACCCCACTCGAGGACCCGCTGCCCACGCCAGAGCCCGGCGAGCTCGACGACCTCGAGGACGGCGCCGACGCGGACGACGAGGACGTCGAGGACCGCGAGACCGCCGAGGATGCCGAGGTCGTCACCAACGGCGACGAGGACGACGACGGCAACGGCGAGACCTACACCGTGCAGAGCGGCGACACGCTCTACTCCATCGCCGAGGACGTCTACGGCGACGGCAACCGTTGGACCGAGATCGCCGAGGCCAACGGCATCGACGACCAGTCGGGGCTCACGGTCGGCGAGGAGCTCGACATCCCCTGAGCCGTGTCGTGGCGGGCACCGGCGCGCGCCACGCTGGCACGCGCGCGGGTGGGGCAGTATCCTGCCGCAAGGCCCGTGCCCGTCTGCGTGCCCTCGCGGCCGCGGAGACGTCGGCGAGGCCCGGCCCACCCCGAGTCACCACCCCCGCAAGGAGCCCTTCGCCATGTCCAAGCAGGTCGCGCTGGCCGCCCACAGCCGCCCCGGCAGCGGCAAGAGCGAGGCGCGCCGCCTCCGCCGCGAGGGGCGGGTCCCCGCCGTCGCCTACGGTGCCGACATGGAGGCGACGCCGCTGTCGGTCGACGCGCGCGAGCTCTACCACGCGCTGCACACCGACGCCGGGATGAACGCCATCATCCGCCTGGAGTACGACGGCGAGAGCCGCCTCGCGCTGACCCGTGAGATCCAGCGTCACCCGCTACGCCGCGAGATCCTCCACGTCGACTTCGTGGCGATCAGCCGCACGCAGAAGGTGACGGCCGACATCCCGATCTCGCTCGAGGGCGAGGCGCAGGGTGTGGCCGACGGTGGCATCGCCGAGCAACCCCTCTACACCCTCAGTGTCGAGGTGCTGCCGCTGGAGATGCCCGACCAGATCGTCGTCGACATCACCGACATGGAGATCGGTGACGTCAAGCGCGTGGCCGACCTCGACCTGCCGGAGGGCGTCACCGCCCTCGACGACCCCGAGTCGACCGTCGTCACCGTCTACTACGAGGCGGTCGACGTCCCCGAGGTCGGCGAGGAAGGCGTCGCCGAGGACGAGGAGGCGCTCGTCGCCGAGGCCGAGGAGGCGGAGGAGGCCGGCGCCGAGGACGACGAGGCCGACGAGGAGTAGCCCCCGCTGCGCTGGCTCGAGCGGCGACGCGGCGCCGAAGGCGTCGACGACGAGGACCGGTGGCTCGTCGTCGGGCTTGGCAACCCCGCCGCGGAGTACGGCGGCACCCGGCACAACGTCGGCGCCGATGCGGTGCGGCGGCTCGCCGGGCGCCTCGGTGTCACGCTCAAGGCCCACAAGGCCAAGGCCAACGTCGCTGAGACGATGACCCGTCCCGGCGGCACGCGGCTCGTCCTCGCGGTCTGCCACGGCTACATGAACCGCTCCGGTGGCCCCACCCAGGCGCTCTCGGCGTTCTTCAAGGTGCCGCCCGAGCGACTCCTCGTCGTCCACGACGAGCTCGACCTCGAGCTCGGGCAGGTCCGGCTCAAGCAGGGCGGGGGCACCGCCGGGCACAACGGCCTCAGGGACGTCGCCGAGCGCCTCGGCTCGAAGGACTTCCTGCGGGTGCGCATCGGCATCGGCCGGCCCCCCGGGCGCCAGCCTGCCCGCGACTACGTCCTCAGGCGCTTCCGCGGCGAGGAGGTCGACGTCGCCGCCGACGCCCTCGAGCGGGCCGCCGACGCGATCGTCGACGTCGTCGAGGATGGGCTCGAGACGGCCCAGAACCGCCACCACGGCCGCTAGCGCCGCCCGCCCGTCGCCGCGAGAGTCCGCTCCTGGCGTTGCCGCGGCACCCGAGCCTCGGCACTCTTGCTGGGATGCTGCCCTCCGGCCCCCTCGCGGGCATCCTCGAGCGCGCACGCGACCGGCTCGACGAGCCACCACCGCCCGGTGTGGTCCGCGCCGGGCCGGCCGCGCGCGCGCTGACGTGCGCGCTGCTCGCCGGGCAGGCCTCCCCGCTGCTCGCCGTCGTGCCGAGCGAGCGCGACGCCGAGGCCCTCGCCGAGGGCATCGGCGCCTTCCTCGGCCGCGACGCCGTGGCCCACTTCCCGCCCTGGGAGACCTTGCCGCTCGAGCGCCTGAGCCCCCAGGCGTCCACCGTCGGGCAGCGCCTGCGCGTCCTCGACCGGCTCGTCGGTGGGGACCCCTCCCTGGCCGTCATCGTCACGCCCGTGCGCGCCGCGCTCCAGCCGATGGACCCACGCCTGGCCGAGCGCGAGCCGATCCGCCTCGACCACCGCTACGAAGGCGGCCTCGACGGGCTCGTCGACGGGCTCGCCCAGCTGGGCTACACGCGGGTGGCGGTGGTCGAGTCCCGCGGGGAGTTCGCCGTGCGCGGCGGCATCGTCGATGTCTTCCCAACCGCCGCGGAGCACCCGGTGCGCGTCGAGTTCTTCGGTGACGACGTCGACGAGCTCCGCAGCTTCTCCGCCGGCGATCAGCGCACCGTCGAGGCTCTCGCCGGCGTCACCGTCGACCCCGCCCGGGAGCTCGTCCTCGACGAGGAGACCGCCGCCACCGCACGGCTGGCCGCGCGGGGCCTGCCGGCGCTGGCCGAGCAGCTCCGCCTCCTCGCCGACGGCGTGGCCTTCGAGGGCATGGAGGCGCTCGTCGCCGCGATCCACCCGACCCCCGCGTGGTTGCCGGACTTCCTGCCCGACGGCGGTGGGACCGTCGTCGTCGACCCGGCGCTCGTGGCCGCCCGCGCCGAGGAGCTCGCGACCCAGGCCGCCGAGCTCATGGTCGCCGGCTGGGGTGCGGGCGAGGAAGCCGCGGGGCTGTTCGGCGGCACGGGCCAGACCGGAGGGTTCGCTGCCTGGCCCGACGTCGAGGCGCGCCTGCGAGACCCGCGGTGGCAGCTCACGCCGTTCGGCTCGGGCGGTGACGCCGAGGTGCCCGCCGCGCCGTGGGAGTCCTTCCGCGCCGACGTCGCCGCGGTCGGCGAGCGCGTCCGCCGGCTCGCCGGCGAGGGCGATCTCGTCGTGCTCACGACCTCCGGGCAGGGACCGGCGGTGCGCCTCGGCGAAGTCCTCCGCGACCAGGGCGTGGCCACGCGCGTCGTCGAGGCCGTCGGACCCGAGGAGGCCGACGGTGGGGGAGTGCTCATCGTCGCCTCGACCCTGCGGGAGGGCCTGCGCTCGCCCGAGCTCGGCCTCGCCCTGCTCGGCGAGTGGGACCTCTTCGGGCCGCGGCGCAGCAGTGCCCGCCAGCGCCTGCCGAGCCGCCGCGTGGCCTCCGAGACCGTCCTCGACCTCGAGCCGGGCGACCCCGTCGTGCACGCCGCCCACGGCGTCGGGCGCTATGTCGGCATCGTCACCCGCGAGCTGCGCGGACCGACCCGCAGCGTCGGCGGTGGGGCGACCACGGTGACCCGCGACTTCGTCGTCGTCGAGTACGCCGGCGAGGATCGCCTCTTCGTGCCGAGCGACAACGTCGACGCGCTCGCGCGCTACGTCGGCGGCGAGCAGCCGCGGATCATGCGCATGGGGGGCGCCGACTGGGAGCGCGCGAAGGGCAAGGTCCGCAAGGCCGTCCGCGACATCGCCGCCGACCTCATCCGTCTCTACCAGGCGCGGATGCACAGCGAGGGCCGGGCCTTCGGCGCCGACACCTCCTGGCAGGCCGAGCTCGAGGGTGCTTTCCCCTACACCGAGACCCCCGACCAACTCGCGGTCATCGACGAGGTCAAGGAGGATATGGGCGCACCGCTGCCGATGGACCGGCTGCTCTGCGGCGACGTCGGCTTCGGCAAGACCGAGATCGCCGTGCGCGCGGCGGCGAAGGCCGTCTTCGAGGGCTCGCAGGTCGCGGTGCTCGTGCCGACGACCCTGCTCGCCCAGCAGCACGGCGAGACCTTCGCCGAGCGCTTCGCGGGGTTCCCCGTCGAGGTCGCCGTCCTCTCGCGCTTCACCCCGCCCCGGGAGGCCGAACGCATCCTCGAGGGGCTCGCCGCAGGCACCGTCGACCTCGTGATCGGCACCCACCGCCTGCTCGGCGCCGACGTCGCCTTCAAGGATCTCGGGCTGCTCGTCGTCGACGAGGAGCAGCGCTTCGGCGTGACCCACAAGGAGCGCATCAAGGCGTTGCGCACGAGCGTGGACGTGCTCACGATGACCGCGACGCCGATCCCCAGGACGATGGAGATGGCGATCACGGGGATCCGCGACCTCTCGACGATCCACACCCCGCCCGAGGAGCGCCAGCCGATCGTCACCCACGTGGGGGAGTGGGACGCCTCGCTCGCCGCGCTCGCGGTGCGCCGCGAGCTGCTGCGCGAAGGGCAGGTCTTCTGGGTGCACAACCAGGTGGCGACGATCGACGCCGCCGCCGAGGGGGTCCGCGAGCTCGTTCCCGGCGCCCGCGTCGAGGTTGCCCACGGGCAGATGGACGAGGCGGCCCTCGAGCGCATCATGGTGCGCTTCTGGCAGCGCGAGTTCGACGTCCTCGTCTCCACGACGATCATCGAGTCGGGTCTCGACATCCCCAACGCCAACACCCTCGTCGTCGAGCGCGCCGACCTCCTCGGGCTCGCGCAGATGTACCAGCTGCGCGGGCGGGTCGGGCGCTCGCAGGACCGAGGCTACGCCTACCTCTTCCACCCACCCGACGCGGCGCTCACCGAGGAGGCCTACCGGCGCCTCGAGACCGTCGCCGAGCACACCGGGCTCGGCTCGGGGCTGTCGATCGCCCTCAAGGACCTCGAGATCCGCGGGGCAGGCAACGTCGTCGGCGCCGACCAGTCGGGGCACGTCGCCAGCGTCGGCTTCGAGGCCTACGCACAACTCATGGCCGAGGCCGTCGCCGAGCTCACCGACGGCGAGCAGGGCCCGGGTGCCTTCGGGCCCGTCGCGGCCCCCGAGCCGGAGATCTCCGTCGACCTGCCCGTCGACGCCCACCTGCCGACCGCCTACGTGCCCGACGAGGCGCTGCGGCTCGAGGCCTACCGCAAGGTCGCCGGGGTCCGCGACGCGAAGGGCGTCGCCCGTGTGCGAGACGAACTCGCCGATCGCTACGGCCCCCTGCCGGAGCCGGCCAAGCGCCTGCTGTCGATCGCCGCACTGCGGGCCGCGGCGCGGCGGTGGGGCATCAGCGAGATCACCTCGACGCCGCGGCGGACCGTCCGGCTCTCGCCGGTCTCGCTGTCCGACGCCCAGGAGGTGCGCCTGGCGCGCCGGCATCCCGACGCGGTCTACAACGCGACTGCCGAGGCCATCGAACTCCCGATCCCCCGTGAGGGTGACCTCGTCGCGTGGCTCGCCGGCGAGCTCAAGGCCATCCTCGCCGGTGGTGAGCGCAAGGCCGCGCGCACATCGTAGGGGGTTTGCGGCGTAGAATGGCCGGAACGGCCAGGCGCGCCGCCGGCCGGGCAACGCCTTGCAGCAACCACCCTGCGTCACCCCGAGAGGTCATCACCGTGCACATCCGTCGCGCGCCGCTCGCGCTCCTCGTCGCCCTCGGACTGCTCCTCGGCGCCTGCGCCCCCGTGACGGCGACCCAGCCGCCGTCGGTCGCGGCCGACGTCAACGGCGACGCGGTCCCCGTCAGCGCGGTCACCGAGCAGTACGAGGCGCTCGTCGAGCTGCCCGAGCTCGCCCAGGAGATCGAGCTGCAGGAGGGCCTGCGCGAGCAGGTCGAGGCGGTGCTGGTCTCGCTGCTCATCCAACGCGAGCTCTTCCGCCAGGGGGCCGAGGGCCTCGGGGTCGAGGTCGACGAAGGCGACGTCGAGGAGCGCGTCGTCGCTCAGGCCGGCACCGACGACCCCGAGGAGCTGCGCGAGGCCTTCGCTCTGCAGGGCATCACCCCGGAGTTCGCCCGTCTCCAGGCGGAGATCCAGCTCTACCAGGAGCGCGCCGGCGAGGAGCTCGCCGGCCAGGGCGAACTCACCGACGAGGAGCTGCAGACCGCCTATGAGCAGCTCTACACCGCGGCGCCGAGCGCGCGGCACATCCTGCTCGACACCGAGGAGGAGGCCGAGGAGGTCCTTGAGCGCCTCGAGGCGGGGGAGGACTTCGGCGAGCTCGCCGTCGGGGTCTCGACCGACCCGAGCGCCGAGCAGAACGAGGGCGAACTCGGCCCCATCACCGCCGAGCAGTTCGACCCCGACTTCGCCGAGGCGGTCTTCGAGGCCGAGGACGGGGAGATCGTCGGTCCCGTCGAGACCCAGTTCGGCTACCACGTCATCGAGCGCCTCACGCCGCCCGAGCTGGCCGAGGTGGAGGACGAGGTGCGCGCGGCTGCCGAGGCCGACCGCGACGACCTTGCCATCGAGACCTGGGTCACCGGCCTGCTCGAGGACGGCGAGGTCGAGGTCAACCCGCGCTTCGGCGCCTGGAGCGCCGAGATCGGGCAGGTGGAGCCGACCTCGCCGCTCGACCGGCCCAGCCCGCTCGAGCGCTGAGGTGGCCCGGCTCGTCCTCGTCGACACGAGCGACGCGCTGCCGGGGCTGCTGCCGCTGCACGGCTGGTCCGCGCTCGTCGCGAGCGACCTCGTCCTGGTCGGCCGCGACGACCATCCCTTCGTCGCCCACCTCGAGGCCGCGGGGCTCGCCTACGAGGTCCTCGCAGAGCCGCGCTCGCTCGCCGGGGTCGATCTCGCCGGCGGGTCGCCCCGGGCCCAGGTCCGCGCCAGGGCGGCGCTCGACCGCGCCGAGCAGGCCGGGGAGCTCGCCTACCTCTTCGGCCCCGGCGAGGACGAGGCGGTGACCCGCGCGCTCGGGCTCGAAGCCGCCCGACGTGGCATCGAGGTCGAGGTCGTCTACCTCGGCGTCGCGCCGACGGGTGTGCGGTTGCTCGAGCTCGTCGCCGTCGAGCAGCGGCTGCGTGGCCCCGGCGGCTGCCCATGGGACCTCGAGCAGACCCATGAGTCGCTTGGGCGCTACGCCATCGAGGAGGTCTACGAGCTCCTCGAGGCGATCGCTTCGGGGGATCCCTCGGCGATCCGGGAGGAGCTCGGCGACGTCCTGCTCCAGGTCGTCTTCCACGCTCAGATCGCCGCCGACGAGGGCACCTTCGACATCGACGACGTCGCCGGTGGTATCGCCGAGAAGCTCGTCCGTCGACACCCGCACGTCTTCGCCGACGTCGACGTCGCCGACGCCGAGGAGGTCACCCGCAACTGGGAGGCACTCAAGGCCGAGGAGAAGCCCGAGCGGCGGGGCCCCTTCGACGGGGTGCCCACGAGTCAGCCCGCCCTGCAGCTCGCCGACGCCTACCTGCGGCGGGCCCGCAAGGCCGACGCCGACCCCTTCACCGCGGAGGGGCCTGGCGAGGCTGCGCGGCGCGCCCTGGCGGCGCTGACCCCTCCGGAGCGGGGTGGCGATCCGGCCCGCGCTCAGGGCGACGGCACCGCTGCGACGCCGGCCCAGGCCGCGGTCGGCGAGTTGCTCGCCGCCGCGGTCGCGCTCGCACGCCAGGCCGACGTCGACCCTGAGTCCGCGCTGCGCGCGCACGCCCGTCGATGGCGCGAGGAGGTCGAGGGCGGGCACGGGTGAGGGGGTCCCGAGCCCGGGGGAGGGACGAACGGTCCTTCAGGGCAGGCAGGGCTCGCTTTCGCCCGGCGGGCCAGCGCGCTAGCGTGCGGGACAACCCGTGTGACGAGGAGGGCAGCAAGGATGCGCATCGGTGTGCTCACCGGCGGTGGCGACGTGCCGGGTCTCAACCCGTGCATCAAGTCCGTGGTCCACCGCGTCATCGACGACGGCCACGAGGTCGTGGGGATCCGGCGGGGCTGGGGCGGCCTGCTCGAGTGCCAGGCCGACGACCCTGACTCGGTGGCGACCTGGACGGTGGCGCTCGACAAGGAGGAGGTGCGGACGATCGACCGCACCGGCGGGACGTTCCTCCACACGTCGCGCACGAACCCCGGCCGGGTCAAGGACGACGCCGTGCCCGACTTCCTGCGCCCCCAAGCCGGCGCCGAGGGGCCTCACGACTTCACGCCCCACGTGCTCGCCAACCTCGAGAAGCTCGGCATCGACGCGATGATCCCGATCGGCGGAGACGACACGCTCTCCTACGCGCTGCGGCTCCACGATGAGGGCTTCCCCGTCATCGCGATCCCCAAGACCATGGACAACGACGTCCACGGCACCGACTACTGCATCGGCTTCTCCACCGCCGTGACGCGCAGCGTGCAGTTCATCCACCAGCTGCGCACCTCCACGGGCTCGCACGAGCGCATCGCCGTCGTCGAGCTCTTCGGGCGCTACTCCGGGGAGACCTCCCTCATCAGCGCCTACCTCTCGGGCGTTGACCGCGCGCTCATCTCCGAGGTGCCGTTCGACGTCGGGCGCCTCGCGGACTTCCTCATGGCCGATCGTGCGGCCAACCCCTCGCGCTACGCCATGGTCACCGTCTCCGAGGGTGCGAAGATGATCGACGGCGAGGTCCGCCTCTCCGGCGAGGCCGACCCCTACGGCCACCGCAAGCTCGGCGGCATCGGCGAAGAGACCTCGCAGGCCCTGAGGGAGCTCACCGGCGTGAACATGGTGAGCCAGCAACTCGGGTACCTCATGCGCTCGGGCTCGCCGGACTCCCTCGACCTCATGGTCGCGACGAACTACGCGGTCATGGCCGCCGACCTCGCCGTCGACGGTGCGCGCGGGCGCATGGTCGCGCTGCGCAACGGCACGTACATCAACGTCCCCATCGAGGTCACGCGCGAGGGCGCCAAGCGCGTCGACGTCGAGGCGCTCTACGACCCCGAGCAGTATCGGCCGAGGATCCGCGACATCACCGGCAAGCCGATGTTCCTCTACTGAGGTCCTCGGAGAGGCTCTGAGACACGGCGCCTGGCGTCGCGGTGGATCGTTGCGTCGCCGCGCCCCGCTGCACTACCGTCACAGCACCACGAAAGGGTGAACGTCACGTGGAGATCGAGACCTTCCTGGCCCGTGAGCTCCTGGACTCGCGAGGCAACCCGACCATCGAGGTGGACTGCCTCCTCGTCGACGGCTCGGCCGGCCGCGCCGCGGTCCCCAGCGGGGCGTCGACGGGTGAGTTCGAAGCCGTGGAGCTCCGTGATGGCGGTGACCGCTACGGCGGCAAGGGTGTGACGAAGGCCGTCGACAACGTCCTGCGCACGATCGCGCCGGAGATCGTCGGCATGGACGCCACCGACCAGCGCGCCGTCGACGCGGCGCTCATCGCCCTCGACGGCACCGACGACAAGTCCAACCTCGGGGCGAACGCGATGCTCGGCGTGAGCCTCGCCGTCGCCCGCGCCGCGGCCTCCTCCCGCGAGCTGCCGCTCTTCGCCTACCTCGGCGGGCCGAGCGCCCACCTCCTGCCCGTGCCGATGATGAACATCCTCAACGGGGGCAGCCACGCCGAGTCCAACGTCGATTTCCAGGAGTTCATGGTCGCGCCCGTCGGCGCGCCGACCTTCCGCGAGGCGCTGCGCATGGGCGCCGAGGTCTACCACGCCCTCAAGAAGGTCCTCTCCGGGCGCGGGCTGTCGACCGGGCTCGGCGACGAGGGCGGCTTCGCGCCGAACCTCGACTCCAACCGCGAGGCGCTCGACCTCATCATCGAGGCGATCGAGGCGGCGGGCTTTGCCCCCGGGACCGACGTCGCCCTCGCGATGGATCCTGCCGCGAGCGAGTTCTACAAGGACGGCAACTACGAGCTCGCCGGCGAGGGCCGGACGCTGTCGAGCGCGGAGATGGTCGACCTCTGGGCCGAGCTCCTCGACGCCTACCCCATCGTCTCGATCGAGGACGGCCTCGACGAGGAGGACTGGGAGGGCTGGGCCCTGCTCACCGAGCGCCTCGGCGACAAGGTCCAGATCGTCGGCGACGACCTCTTCGTGACGAACCTCACGCGGGTGCGTCGCGGCATCGAGGAGAACTCCGCGAACTCGGTGCTCGTGAAGGTCAACCAGATCGGCACGCTCACCGAGACCTTCGAGACGATGGAGGCCGCCCACCGCACCGGCTGGACCTGCATGATCAGCCACCGCTCGGGCGAGACCGAGGACGCGTTCATCGCCGACCTCGCGGTGGCCGTCAACGCCGGGCAGATCAAGACCGGCGCCCCGGCGCGCTCCGACCGCGTCGCGAAGTACAACCAGCTCCTGCGCATCGAGGAGCAGCTCGGGGATGCCGCCCGTTACGCGGGACACGACGCCTTCCGGCTCGCGCGGTCGTAGGCGGCGATGGCCGGTCGCGCCGCCCAGCGCCCCCGCTCCCGGCCCCGCGGCCGGGCGTGGCGGGCGCTGACCGTGGGCGACCGGCCCTACGTCCTCGCCCTGCTCGCCCTCGTCGTCCTCATCGGCGCGATGGCGCTCGGTCCGCTGCAGGTCTACACCGCCGCCGCGGACCGCGTCGACGCGCTCGAGCGTGCCCGCGACGGCTTCGCCGAGGAGGTCGAGGACCTCGAGGACCGCGTCGAGTCGCTCGAGGACCCCGAGGAGGTCGAGCTGCTCGCCCGCTCCGAGCTCGGGCTCGTCATGCCCGGCGAGGAGCCCTACGTCGTCGCCCGCCCCGAGCCGGACCCGACCCTGCCGGCGGCGCGGGACGAGGAGCCACCGGCCGACGACGCCTGGTACCGCCGGCTCGGCCGTTGGCTCGGCGACCTCGTCGGTGCGGGCGAGTGAGCACCGCCACGCCCGCGGTGCGCACCGCGGGGGCCGGCGAGGTCGACGCGGCGACGCTCTACCGCCTGCTCGCCCTGCGCGTCGCAGTCTTCGTCGTCGAGCAGTCCTGCCCCTACCCCGAGCTCGACGGACGCGACCTCGAGCCGTCCACACGCCACGTCTGGTTCGACGATGGCACCGGGCCCGTGGCCTACCTGCGACTGCTCGACGAAGGCGGGCGGGGCTCGCGCATCGGCCGGGTCTGCACCGCCGCGCACGCGCGCGGGCGCGGGCTCGCGGGAAGCCTCATCGAGCACGCACTCGCGCGGAGCCGACCGCCGACCCACCTCTCCGCGCAGGCCCACCTCGAGTCCTACTACACGCGCTTCGGGTTCGTCGTCAGCGGCCCCGGCTTCCTCGAGGACGGCATCCCCCACGTGCCGATGCTGCGGGCGTGAGCGGACGGGACCCGCGCCATCTCGACTGGGGGCGGCGTCTCGCCGCGATCGCCCAGACCGGGCTGCACTACGCCGAGGGCTTCGACGTCGCACGCTACGAGGCGGTGCAGCGCATCGCCGCCGAGCTGCTCGCCGCCGAGTCCGACGCCGACGTCGCCGAACTCGCCGACCTCCTGCGCGCAGAGCGCGGCTACGCCACACCCAAGGTCGACGTGCGCGGCGTCGTCGTCCGCGAGCAGCGGATCCTGCTCGTGCGCGAGGCCACTGACGGCGGCTGGACCCTGCCGGGCGGATGGGCCGACATGGCCGACGAGCCGCGCGAGGCCGTCGAGCGCGAGGTCGCCGAGGAGGCGGGGCTCGCCGTGCGTGCCCGCCGGCTGCTCGCCGTCGTCGACCGGGAGCGGCGGCCGGCCCCGCCGCTGCCCTTCCGGATCTACAAGCTCCTCATCGCCTGCGAGGCGCGCGACCCCGACGCCGAGCCCCGCCCCGACGGCGTCGAGACGCTCGGGGCGGGCTTCTTCGACCCCGCCGATCCGCCGCCGTTGTCGGAGGGGCGCACCCACCCCGAGCACCTCGCGATCATCGCCGAGCGGCTCGCCGATCCCGGCCTCGGGGCGCACCTCGACTAGGGCCTGTGCAGGCTGGTGGGGTGCGGTCGCGTGAGGGCGGCGCCTGGTTCGGGTCGGATCGGCTGCTCGCTGGGGTCAAGGCCGACTGCGACGGGGATCGCCCCGGTGGGGGGCACCGTCGTTGAGGGGTGGGGCCTGGCGGCCCTGTGACGACATGGCAGCCGCCGGATGGAGCTCTGGGCGGTGGGCTGGCGGGTCGGGTGGGGTGTCGTGGCCGGTCAACTCCAAGGAGGCCGACGGCTGGGACGGGTGGTCGATCATGGCCTCGGGCGCCGCGGTCGACCTCGCGCGCCTCACGCCAGCACCCCAGGGGGCCAGCCGGGAGCGGCCCGGCTGGCCGACGCCGAGCCGACCGTGACACCGACCCCACGCAAGCGGGCGACGCTCGTGGCGACGACACGCCGACCCCGCCCCAGCCGGCATGCGGGCCGGGTCAGACGCGGACCGCCCCGCCGCACGGCGAGGCAACCCGAACGACACGACCACAACCCCGGCAACGGCGCGATGCGGGCCCCCGCGCGTCGCGGGGGAGGATGCACGCGCGGTACTGCCGCCCGGCGCCGGGCGTGTCGACAGCGGGTTTGCCGCGCGCTGCTCGGCGCGCGAGGCTTCCCACGCGATGACCGACGATGCGCTCCGTCCCGCCCCCGACGCGTCGTACGAGGCACAGGCGCGCCGTCCTCCGCTCGACGAGGCCGAGACCGACCTCGTCGCCCGCATGCTCGGGCGGCCGGCGCGTGGGCGGCCCGCCGCAGCGGTGCGCTGCACCTTCGGCCTGCCGGCGGTGCTGCGCGTCGATCCGGCACTCGAGGACGGCACCCCCTTCCCGACGACGTTCTGGCTCGCCTGCCCGCTCGCGTCGAGGCACATCGGCACCCTCGAGGCGTCGGGGGTCATGGTCGACCTGGGCGAGGGGGTCGCCGAGGACCCTGAGCTCGCCGAGGCCTACCGCAGCGCCCACGAACGCTTCGTGGCCTTCCGTGACGGCCTCGGCCCCAGGGTGCCCGGCGATCCCTCGGCCGGCGGCATGCCCGGCCGGGTGAAGTGCCTCCACGCGCTCTACGCCCACCATCTGGCCACGGGCGACAACCCGATCGGGGCGTGGGTTGGCGAGCGCCTCGAGCCCATGCTCTGCCCTGGACCATGCGTGACCGCCGACGGTAGCGGATGGCACGAATGACCCGCGTCGCCGCGGTCGACTGCGGCACGAACTCGACGCGGCTGCTCGTCGCCGACGTCGTCGATGGGGTGACGGTCTGGCGCGACCGCGACGCGATCACCACGCGCCTCGGTCAGGGGGTCGACAAGGACGGCCGGCTGCGCCCCGAGGCGATCGCCCGCACCGCCGAGGTCGTCGGCGGCTACGCCGAGCGCTGGCGGGCCCTCGGCTGCTCCCGAGTCGCGGTCGTGGCGACCAGCGCGGTGCGCGACGTGGCCGACCGGGGCGCGTTCCAGGAGGCCATCGAGGCTGTCGCCGGCACGCGACCCAGGGTCCTCGACGGCGACGCAGAGGCGGCGCTCGCCTTCGACGGCGCGGTCACCGGCGTCGATCCCGCGCGGCCCGTGCTCGTCCTCGACATCGGCGGAGGCTCGACCGAGCTCATCCTCGGCCACGACTCCCCGGAGGTGTTCGCGAGTCGCCAGATCGGCTCGGTACGCCTCACCGAGCGTCTCCTCCCCGGCGACCCGCCGTCGCAGGCGGCGCTCCGCGCGGCGGCCAGGCTGATCGAGGGTGAGCTCGTCGACGTCGCGCGGCAGCTCGACCCGAGCCGGGCGCGCTCGCTCGTCGCGGTGGCCGGCACCGCGACGACGCTCGCGGCACTGCACCTCGGCCTCGCGGCGTACGACGCGGAGGCCATCCACGCCACGGTGCTGTCGTCGGCGGAGGTCGGCCGGCTGCTCGGGGAGCTTCGTGGCAGCACCGCGGCGCGCATCGCGGGCCTGGGGCCGGTCGCGCCGGGCCGCGAGGACGTCCTCACCGCCGGGGCGCTCATCCTGGAGCGGGTCATGGCCTGGGGAGGCTTCGTCGAGGTCGTCGTCAGCGAACGGGATCTCCTCGACGGCCTCTGCCGGGCCCTCGCCGCGACCGACTGAGGTCCACCCGCTCGTGCGGAGCCCGACGGGCGGCGCGGCACCGACCCGTCGACCCTCGTGCCGGGCTAGCGATCAGCCGTCGCCAGCTGCGGGTCGGCGTCCTCCCGGGTGGCTGCGGCCACCGACCGCGTCGCGATGACGTCGATGCCCGTGCCGAGCACGTCGGTGGCGAGTACTTCGCCGCGGTCGACCGGCGGGTGCACGACGAGGTCGCGAAGGTGCGCGACGAACGGCGCGACGAGCCCCTTGGGCACCGGCTCGGTCGCCCTGACCGGTAGCCGGGGGTGCACCGGGTCGTCGAGGCGCACGGTCGTCGACACCGGCCGACGCGGGTCGGTGTGCTCCTGCTCGGCGTAGCGCTCCCCGATCTTGCAGTTCGCAGCGCGGATCTCGAGGATGCCCTCCTCGACGGCATCGACCTCGAGGCTGCAGCCCAGGGGGCAGCCGGTGCAGAGGTAGACGAAGGTCTCGACCTCGTGGCCCTCGTGCGTGGTCGTCATGCTCATCCCTCCTCGGCAAGCGCGAAGGCGTCGAGCCGCAGCGCGTCGCCGTGGAAGCTCTCCAGCAGTCGCGGCGCGATGT
>SLNF01000353.1 GCA_007133145.1 Nitriliruptorales bacterium | reverse complement strand
CCGGGCTACACCCACCTCCAGCGCGCCCAGCCGGTCACCCTCGGCCATCAGCTTCTCGCCCACGCCTGGGCGCTCGAGCGGGACGTCGGCCGTTTCGCCGACGCCGCCGAGCGCATCGGAGCGCACTCGCCTCTCGGCTCCGGCGCGCTCGCGGGGCTGACGCTCGAACTCGACCCGGCGCGCTACGCCGCAGCCCTCGGCTACCGGGGCGTCGCGCCCAATTCCATGGACGCCGTCGCCGACCGCGACGTCGCCGTCGAGGTCCTCGCCGCCGCGGCCCTGCTCGGGGTCCACCTCTCCCGCCTCGGTGAGGAGATCGTGCTGTGGAGCTCGGAGGAGTTCGGCTGGGCCCGGGTCGGCGACGCCTTCTCCACCGGCAGCTCGATCATGCCCCAGAAGCGCAACCCCGACGTCGCCGAGCTCGTCCGTGGCAAGGCCGGCCGGCTCATCGGCGACCTCGTCGCCCTGCTCGTCACCCTCAAGGGACTGCCGCTGACCTACAACCGCGACCTCCAGGAGGACAAGCCGCCCCTCTTCGACGCCGTCGACACCCTCGCCCTTGCCCTGCCGGCGATGGCGGGCACCGTGGCCTCGCTCACCTTCGACCGCGAGCGGCTCGCGTCGACCGCCGCCGGAGGCTTCGCCCTCGCGACGGATGTCGCCGAGGAGCTCGTGCGCCGCGGTCTGGCGTTCCGCACCGCCCACGAGCGCGTCGGGGAGGCCGTCGCGGCCTGCGAGGCCGACGGCCTCGACCTCGCCGACCTCGACGGGGACCGGCTCGTCGCCCTCCTGCCCGAGCTCGACGACGCCGACGTCGACGCGCTCACCAACGCCGCCGCGGCGGTCGCCCGACGTGCGGCGACCCTCGGGCCCGCCCCCGCCGCGGTCCGAGCGCAGCTCGTGGCACTGCGGGAGCGCCTCGGCGGGTAGCCTGCGGGCGGCATGCAGCCCAGGGCCGACCTCGTCGACGCCACGCTCGCGACGGTGCGCGAGCGCGGCATCGTCGGCACGTCGGAGGCGACGATCGCCGAGCGCGCCGCGGTCGCGCCCGAGCAGGTCGAGGCCGCCGGCGGGGGCCTCGGTGCCCTGCTCTCCGAGGCCGCGCGGACGATCTCGCGACAGCGGGTCGCCGTCTACGCCGACCGGCTCGGAGCCGCCGCGACGTTCGCCGAGCTCGCCGACGTCGCCCGGGAGTTGCACGCCGAGGAGCACGACAACGGCAACCTCGCGGTGCTGACCCAGCTGCTCGCGGGCGCGCGCGCCTACCCCGCCCTCGGGCCCGCCCTGCGCGAGAGCGTCGACATCTTCGCCGAGGAGGTCGCTGCCTCCCTCGAGCGCCTCCTCGCCGGCAGCGCCCTCGAGGACCTCCTGCCGACCGGCGAGCTCGCCCGCAGCCTCTCGGCTGGCTTCCTCGGCCTCGAACTCGTCGACGCCGTCACCGACGAGCACGACCCGGGGCTCTTCGGCGCCCTCGACACCCTCGTCGCGCTCGCCGACCTCGTCGCCGAGGCGGGGCCGATGCAGCGCTCCCTACTGCGGGCCCGTCTGCGGCCCCAGCTCGAGGAGGGCTAGGCCATGGCCTGGGTCAACACCGAGGTCGCCCGCCAGCTCGAGGAGATCGCCGAGCTCCTGCGTCTGGCCGGGGAGGACGCCTTTCGCGTGCGTGCCTACGAGCGCGCCGCCGCGGCCGCCGGCGCCGCCGAGGTTGATCTCGGTGCGCTCGACGAGGCCGAGCTCACCGACGTCGGCGGCATCGGCGCCTCGACCGCCGCGAAGATCGTCGAGTTCCGCGACACCGGTGAGATCGGGCTGCTCCGCGAGCTTCGCGAGCAGGTGCCCCCCGGCGTCGTCGAGCTCACGCGCGTGCCCGGCCTCGGGCCCAAGCTCGCCCGGCGGCTGCACGCCGAGCTCGGCATCGAGGACCTCGGCGACCTCGCTGCCGCGCTCGAGGACGGGCGGGTCGCCGCGCTCGAGGGGCTCGGCGAGCGCAGCGCCGCGCGCATCGCCGGCGGCCTCGCGCGCCTCGGGGCCAAGGACACCGACCGTACCCCGGTCGCCGAGGTCGTCGACCTCGCCTTCGAGCTCTGCCGGCGCCTCGAGGCCCTCGACGCCGTCGAGCGCGTCGAGGTCGCCGGTTCCTTGCGCAGGATGCGCGAGACCGTCGGCGACCTCGACGTCCTCGTCGCGACCTCCGCGCCCGCCGAGGTCGCCGGGACCGTGCGCGGTGATGCCGACCTCGTCGCCGAGGTCCTCGCCGACGGCGAGACGAAGCTCTCGGTGCGCACCCGCGGGCCCGGCGTCCAGCTCGACGTCCGCCTCGTCGAGCCCGAGGCCTGGGGCGCGGCCCTCGTGTACTTCACCGGCTCGAAGGCCCACAACGTCCGGCTGCGCGAGCGCGCCGTGCGCGACGGGCTCACCGTCAACGAGTACGCCGTCGCCGACCGCGAGACCGGCGAGCGCCGGGCAGGAGCCACCGAGGAGGAGGTCTACGCCGCGTTGGGCCTGGCCTGGGTCCCCCCGCCGCTGCGCGAGGACACCGGCGAGATCGAGGCGGCCGCGGAGGGGGCGCTGCCGGAGGTCGTCACCGAGGAGGCCGTCGTCGGCGACCTCCACGGCCACAGCGACGTCTCCGGCGACGCCCGTGCCAGTCTCGAGGCGATGGTCGCCGCCGCCGCCGGGCGCGGCCTGGCCTGGTGGGCAGTGACCGACCACGCCGAGGACCTCTCGATGAACGGTGCCTCCCGCGAGGAGCTCCTCGCCCGGCGCAAGGCCTTGCCCGGCCTCGCCGAGCGCTACGGCATCGCGCTGCTCGACGGCCTCGAGCTCAACATCGACGGCGAGGGCGGGGTCGACTACGACCCGGAGTTCCTCGCGACGTTCGACTGGTGCGTCGCGAGCATCCACACGATGCTCGACCGTGACGGCGCCGCGCAGACCGAGCGGCTGTGCACGGCGATGGCCAACCCCCACGTCCACGCGATCGGCCACCCCAGCGGACGGCTGCTCGGCCAGCGCCCCGGCTACGACCTCGACTGGGAGCGGGTCATCGCCACCGCGGTGGAGACCGGCACCGCGCTCGAGGTCAACGGGGCGCTGCGCCGCCTCGACATGCCCGCTGAGGTCGTCCGTCGCGCGGTGGGGGCCGGGGCGACGCTGAGCCTGGCCTCCGACGCGCACGCCACCGGCGGTCTCGCCAACCTCACCTGGGCGGTGCGCACCGCCCAGCGGGGCTGGGCGCCCGCCTCGGCGGTGCTCAACACCCGCCGCCTCGCCGAGGTCCGCGCCTTCGTCGCGGCCAAGCGGGAGCGCGTCGGGTGAGTGCTCGGCCGGGGGTGCCGGCGACGCCGGGGCAGGCGGCCGTGCTCGACGCGGCCTTCTTCGCGCGTCCCGCCCCGGAGGTCGCCGAGGCGCTGTGCGGCGTCCTGCTCGCCCGCGCCGACGAGGGCCTGCTCGCGCGGATCGTCGAGGCCGAGGCCTACACCGAGGACGACCCGGCCTGCCACGCCCACCGTCGGCGCACGAGGGCCAACGCGCCACTCTTCGCTGCGCCGGGCACCGCCTACGTCTACCGCTCCTACGGGGTGCACTGGCTCTTCAACGTCGCCACCGGCGCCGAGGGTCGCGGCGAGGGGGTGCTCGTGCGCGCCGCCCAGCCGTTGGCCGGTCTCGAGCGCATGCGCGCGCGCCGCGGCGCCCGGCCCGACCGCGAGTTGCTGCGCGGGCCGGGTCGACTCGCCCAGGCCTTCGGCCTCGACGGCTCGTGGAGCGGCGTCACCCTCTCAGACTCCCCGCTCGATCTCCTCGACGATGGCCTCCGCCCGGCGGTCACCGCGGGTCCACGCGTCGGCATCGCCGACGCGGCCGACTGGCCGTGGCGCTTCTCGGTGACGGACTGCCCGTGGGTGTCGCGCTACGTTCGCAGCGCCCGCGCGCCCGCGCGTGCCCGCTAGCGATCGTCGGCGGGCGCCGGTGCCCCGCCTGCCGGCACGGGGACCGCACCCTCGGGCTCGAGGCAGGTCTCGGTCGGCTCCAGGCCTGCGGGGAACGCACGCTCGACGCGCAGTGCCGGCGGCGTGTGCGGCGCGGCGAGGCAGTCGGCGGTGGCGTGCACCTCGACGCGGCGCAACTCGACGTCGGGAGGCTCGAAGCGCTCAGCGGGCACCTGCTCGAGGGCGCTCATGGCGAAGCGGGCGAAGAGCTCGGCAGGCCAGGTCCCCCCATCGACCCGCCGGCGCGTCGTCGGCGGCTCCATCGGCACCCGGCCCTCGGGGAAGCCGATCCACACCGCTGCGGCGAGATCAGGCGTGTAGCCGGCGAACCAGGCGTCGACGTTGTCCTGGGAGGTCCCGGTCTTGCCCGCCAGCGGCCGGGCGATCGCCCCGCGCTCGCCGGTGCCGGTGGTCACCACCCCCTCGAGTGCGCGGGTGAGCTGCCAGGCCACAGCGGGATCGAGCACCCGACGGCCCGTGTCGGGCGCGCCCTCGTAGAGCACCTCGCCGTCGGCGTCGAGCACGCGGCTGACCGCCGAGGGCTCGCGGTGCACGCCGCCGGCGGCCAGGGTCGCCTGCACGCTCGCGACGTCGAGGACGGTGACCTCCTCCGTGCCGAGTGCGAGGGTGCGGCGGGACTCGAGGGGCGTGGCCACGCCGAGGTCGGCGGCCAGCGCCGCAACGGCCTCGGGGCCCACGTCCTCGATGAGCGCCGCGAAGGGGGTGTTCATCGACAGGATCATCGCCTCGCGCAGGGTCGCGTTGCCGTAGTCGCGCTCCCAGTGGTTGTCGATCTCCCAGGCGTCGGGTTCGTCGGGTGGGTCGGCGGCGAGCTCGAGGGTCGCGGGGGCGGGGAGGTGGTCGCCGAGGCTCCAGCCCTGCTCGAGCGCCGCGGCGAGGACGACGGGCTTGAGCACCGACGCCGGCTGGCGCGCCGCGGTCGTCGCGAGGTTGAAGCGCGCCGTGGGGTCGGAGGCGTCGTCCCAGTCGCGGCCGCCGACGAGGGCGCGGATCTCCCCCGTGGTCGGGTCGATCGCGACGATCGCCGCCGCGGGGTCACCGGGCTCGGGCAGGGTGGTGGCCAGCGCAGCCTCGGCGGCGCCCTGCCAGTGCCGGTCGAGCGTCGTCTCGATGACGAGCCCCGAGCGGAAGAGGCGGTCGGCACGCTCGGTGGGGGACGCGCCGAGGGCGCCGAAGGCGGGGTCGTGCTGGACCTCATCGAGGACGAAGTCGACGAAGTAGGGCGCGTCGCGCCGACCCACGACCGGTGCGGGCCCGACGCCGAGTGGCGCTGCGCTGACCTCCTCGGCCTGCGCGGCGGCGATCATCCCCTCCTGCATCATCGCCTCGAGGGCGCGGTCGCGGACGGCCTCGGCGCGCTCCGGCTCGCTGTAGGGGTCGTTGCGGCTCGGCGCCGACAGCAGCCCTGCGAGGAGCGCCGACGCGCCGAGGTCGAGCTCGCCGACGTCGGTGCCGAAGTAACGTCGGGCGGCCGCCCCCACGCCGTAGGCGCCGTTGCCGAAGTACACGGTGTTGAGGTAGCGCTCGAGGATGCCGTCCTTGCCGAGCTCGGCCTCGAGCTGCAGTGCGACGCTCGCCTCCTCGAGCTTGCGTCCCAGGGTGCGCGCATCGCCGGTCGCGGCGTTCTTCGCGAGCTGCTGGGTGATCGTCGAGCCGCCCTCGGCGATCGCGCCCTCCCGGGTGTTGGTGAGCAGCGCTCGGGCCAGTGCCCGCCCGTCGAGCCCGCCGTGCTCGTAGAAGCGGGGGTCCTCGACGGCGAGGACCGCCGCGACGAGGACGTCGGGAACCTCCTCGAGCGTGACGAGCTCACGGTCCTGCTCGGCGTGCAACTCGGCGAGCACCCCGCCGTCGGCGTCGAGCACCAGGCTCGTCTGCTGCGGCTCGGCGAGGTCCGCCGGGGCGGTCGGCACCACCTCGACGATCGGGCCGCAGGCGCTCGCGAGCACGGCGAGGGCGAGGAGCCCGAGGAGCGTTCGCCGGCGCATCGCTCACCTCCCACCGGGCTCGCCGCGGCCCGAGGTGCCCACCGCGTGGGCGTGCCCCTGCAGTAGCCTTCCGACCATGGAGCGTACCGCTGCACAACAGGTGAAGATCCTCCTCGATGGCGTCGAGGAGGTCATCCCCGGCGGGGAGCTCGAGCGCAAGCTCGAGGCCTTCGCCCGGGGGGAGCGCCCACCCCTGCGGGTGAAGTTCGGGATGGACCCGACGAGCCCCGACGTCCATCTCGGCCACACCGTGGTGCTGCGTAAGCTCCGGGAGTTCCAGTCCTTCGGCCACACCGCGGTCCTCATCATCGGTGGCTTCACCGCGCGGGTGGGCGACCCGTCGGGTCGCTCGACGGCGCGCCCGCGGCTGACGCCCGAGGAGGTCCGGGCCAACGCCGTGACCTACCTCGACCAGGTCGGTCGCGTGCTCCATCCCGAGCCCCTCGAGGTCGTCGACAACACCGAGTGGCTCGCAGACATGGGCATGGTCGACGTCCTGGGCCTCGCTGCGCAGGCGACCGTGGCGCAGATGCTCGAGCGCGCCGACTTCGCCGCGCGCTACGAGGCGGGACGGCCCATCGCCGTCAGCGAGCTGCTCTACCCCCTGCTGCAGGGTCAGGACTCCGTCGAGGTGCGGGCCGACGTCGAGCTCGGCGGGACCGACCAGACCTTCAACCTCCTCGTGGGGCGGCAGTTGCAGAGCGCTGCCGGCCAGGACCCCCAGGTCGTGCTCACGATGCCGCTCATCGAGGGCCTCGACGGCGCGGCGAAGATGTCGAAGACCTCCGGCAACACCATCGGTGTGACCGAGGAGCCCGCCGAGATGTTCGGCAAGGCCATGCGTGTCCGTGACGAGCTCATGGAGAAGTACTTCCGGCTCGTCACCGACGTCCATCCCGATGAGGTCGACGCGATCGCCGCAGGCCTCGCCGGCGGCGATCTCCACCCGGGGGAGACCAAGCGCCGGCTCGCCCGCGAGATCGTCACCCTCTACTACGACGCCGAAGCCGCTGCGGAGGCCGAGGAGCGCTTCAACGCGCAGTTCCGCGAGCGTCGGGTACCCGACGACGTCCCGGCCCACGAGCTCGGCACGCAACCGGTGTGGCCGCTGCCGACCCTCCTGCGGGAGACGGGGCTGGCGGCCAGCGGTTCCGAGGCCCGCCGGCTCGTGGCCCAGGGCGCGGTGCGGCTCGATGGCGAGGTCCTCACCGACCCCGTCGCCGAGCTCAGCCGCGAGGACCTCCATGGCACGGTGCTGCAGGTCGGCAAGCGGAAGTTCATGCGCCTGCTCGCGTCCTGACCTCGGGTTTTCCAGCTCCGCTGGGATATCGGCGTCGGTCAGGCTTGCAGAGGTCCGCGACGGGGGATAGTGTTCTTGGCCGGCATTCGTCGCGGGCCCTCGCGCCGAGAGGCGCAGGGGCCGACGATGGTGCCACGGAGTCCGCACCCGCAGCAGAGGAACGACCACCGACGCGGGGTTGACTCCGGGAGGCAGCAGCAGTACGCTGCCTCTCCTGCCAAGGGCCGACCGGCCCCCGGCACAGACAGGCCAGCGGCCTGAGACACGAGGACGGTGCCCGCACCGGTCTCGTGGGTGGGACCCCGGTCCCGCGCACAAGGGTCCGAAAGCCGACTCGACACTGGCGTGAGCCAGCACACGAGCGGACCTCGGACGGAGCGCACCCGCTCCTTGAAAACTGCACAGTGTGCCAAAAGCCAGTGCACATGCACCCCGTCCTTGGGATTCGGTGGCCTCGCGCCACCGTGAAACTGGACGGTCGTATGAACTGGATCCGGACAGCTAGAGCACATCCAGCTGTTCTTGTGACCAGATCGACGCATCGCGGCCAGGCGCCGACGCGACCTTTGACGCCGGCGTGCGCGATGCGCTCTCCACGGATCATGGCATCGCCACCTCGGTGGCGGACACGATCTTCAAACGGAGAGTTTGATCCTGGCTCAGGACGAACGCTGGCGGCGCGCCTAACACATGCAAGTCGAGGGAGAACCGAGCCTTCGGGCTCGGGGAGACCGGCGAACGGGTG
>SLNF01000006.1 GCA_007133145.1 Nitriliruptorales bacterium | reverse complement strand
TCGGCGACGCCGGTGACCACGGCGGTGACGAGGGCGACGACCGCGGCGACGGCGAGCAGGGCTCCGCTCGTCGTCGTGCGCACCCAGGCCCGGGTGCGACCGGCCGCGACCGCCTTGCTGCCGAGCGGCCAGCCCCAGGCGAAGGGGTTGGCGAGCAGCGCCGCCCGCAGCGGAGCGCCCCCGACGCGCGCGCCGACGACGAGCAGCGCGGCCGCGGCTGCCGCGGCGACCAGCGGCCAGGTCCCGAGCAGGCCGTCGAGACGGGAGCCAGCCTCGTCGAGCAGGCCGACCGCGGCCAGCGCCGCCAGGCTGGTCGCGAGCGAGAGGACGCCGAACCAGGTGCCGGGCTTGCCGGCGCGGCGTGCCGGGTCGACGTCCGCACCGTCGAGGTCGCGCCGGGCCCACTCCTGCGACCAGCCGGCGGTGCGCAGGTCGGGCAGCGCGTCGAGGTCGATGCTGGCGCCGGCGGCGAGGACCTCCTGACACGACGACGGCCGCCGGGAAGGGTCGGGATCGAGGGCCGCTCCGACGGTGGCCGGCAGCGCGAGCGCGCCGGGGTCGGCGAGGACCTCGTCGAGCGCCTCACCACGCGCGCCGGTGGCCAGCGCGACGACGGTGGCACCGAAGCTGTAGACGTCGGCCGGAGGACCGGCGCGACCGGTGAGGACCTCGGGGGCGGCATAGCGCGGCGTGCCGATGCGGGTGAGCTGCGTGGCGTCGGTGCCACGCAGCGTCGAGCAGTCGACGAGGACGACCTCCCCGGAGGGCGTCGCGATGAGGTTGGCCGGCTTGACGTCGCGGTGGACGAGGGGCACGCCGTCGGACCAGCGTCCGGCGTGGAGCAGGTCGAGCCCCTCGGCGAGGTCGGTGAGGCGCTCGAGCGCGTCGGGGTCGGCGGGCGCCTCGGCCAGCGACTGCCCGTCGACGAAGTCCATGTCGAGGAAACCCCAGCCCTCGAGCACGGAGCCGGCGAGGCGCCCGGTGCGGTGCACCGCGACGAGCGCGGGATGGTCGATGCGGCGCAGGTAGGCACCGCGCCGCGCGAGCTCGGCGGGGCTCGCGAGCGCCTCGGGTCGGACGAGCTTGAGCGCCCGTCGACGCCCCTCGGCGTCGCGGGCCTCCCAGACCTCGCCCTCCCCGCCGCGACCGACGCGCCGCACGAGCCGCAGACCTGCGACGACCCGTGGCCGGGCGTCGGCAGCGGCAGGGCTCGCAGCGTCCACGGTCGCAGGATGCCACGGAAGCCTCGAGATCCTCGCGCAGCTGCCGATACGTCCGGTATGGACTACCCCCGCCCACTGGCGGCCACCGACGAGGAGGCGGCCTTCTGGCGACGGCACGCCCGCACCGGGGCGCTGCTGACGGCCGCCGCCGTGGCTGTCGTGCTCGTCTACGCGGGCCTGACCCCCGAGGGCCCCCACCGCGGGCGCATCGTCACGCTCGCCGTTGCCCTGGGGGGCACGAGCCTCGCCGTGCTGCTGCTCGTGCCCGTCGAGCGACTGGCCCGGACGCGCTCGGGCGGGCTGTACTTCTACGGCCTCGAGCTCGCCGGGCTCGCCGCGGTAGCGCTGCTCGCCACGTGGGACGGCGGTGACAGCCCCCTGCTCGTGCTCCTGTTCGTCCTGCTCGCCCACGGTGCGGTCGCCTATCCGCTCGGCGCCACGGTGCTCACGAGCGTCGCGGCCATCAGCGCGCTTCTCTGGGTCAGCCACGGCTCGACGCTGACCTGGGCCGAGCGGATCACCTGGACGCTGGGGCTGGCCGCAACCGCGCTCATCGCCGCCCACAGCGCCCGCAACCACCACGCCGCCCAGGACGCCGAGGCGGCACGCCGGCGGGCGATCGCGGCGCAGGCCCGCCGCGACGACCTCACCGGGTGCCTCACCCACAAGGCCTTCCACGAGCACCTCGGCCACGAGGCCGCAGCCGCGTCGCTCGAGGCGCCACTCGCACTCCTGCTCGCCGACGTCGACGGCTTCAAGTCCTACAACGACGAGCGCGGACACCTCGCCGGCGATGCCGCCCTCGCCGCGCTCGGCCGGGCCATCCGTGAGCTGCCGCGCAAGCGCGACGCGGTCGGTCGGGTTGGAGGGGACGAGTTCGCCATCGCCTTGCCCGATACGACCGTCGACGAGGCACGACGCATCGCCGACCGGGTGCTCGAGGCGGCCCGAGACCTCGAGCCACCGCTCAGCCTCAGCGTGGGCCTCGCGATGACGTGCGAACCCAGCGACCCCCTGGAGCTCTACGGCTACGCCGACGACGCCCTCTACGACGCCAAGCGGCAGGGCCGCGACCGCGCCGCCCGGCACCTGTCGTGCTGGTAGCGTCCTCGCGATGCAGATCGCCGACCTCCACGAGCTCCGCACCCCCACCGATCTCACGCTCAGTGCCGACGGCGCCCTTGCGGTCTACGCCGTGACCCGCCCCGACCTTGTCACCGACCGCTACGAGAGCGAGCTTTGGCTGACGCCGACCGACGGGCACACCGCCCCGCGACGGCTCACCCGCGGCCACCGCGACAGCCTGCCGCGGATGTCGCCGGACGGGCGTTGGCTCGCGTTCCTGCGCGCCGGGGAGGACTCGCCCCCCGTCCCCTACGTCCTGCCGCTCGACGCCGGCGAGCCGCGGCGGCTGGCCGACCCGCCCCTCGGCGCCAGCGCGCTCGCCTGGCGACCCGACAGCGCCGCGCTCGCCTTCGTCGCCCGCGTGCCCGAACCCGGCCGCTACGGCACCGACGCCGACGGCGAGCGCAGCGACGCGGCGAGCCCGGCCAAGGAGCCACCGCGGCGGATCCGCGACTTCCGCTACCGCCTCGACGGCCTCGGCTTCACCCTCGACCGACCCCAGCACGTCTTCCTCGTCGACGTCGACGACGACGCCGAGCGCGCGCCGCGCCGGCTCACCTCGGGGGACCGTGACCACGACGCGCCGGCCTGGCACCCCGACGGCGAACGGCTCGCCGTCGTCGCCGCGCGGCATGAAGGGGCGGGCGACGACGTCCTGAGCGACGTGTGGGTACTGTCGGCCGAGGGGGGCCAGCCCCGGCGGGTCACCGACACCTCGATGCCGGTGGCGACCCCGGCGTGGGCTCCCGAGGGGGAGACGATCGTCTTCCGCGGACCCGGCCACGCCGACCCGATCGCCCGCAACAGCGGGATCTTCACCGTGCCCGCGGACGGCTCACGTGCACCCCGGCGGCTCACCGACCCCGAGCGCTGGGACACCTCGAACGCCGCGGCGGTCGCCGCCCAGCCGCTGCTCGTCACCGACGACGAGGTCGTCTCCGTCGCGCTCGACCGGGGGGCGGTGCCGCTCATGGCCTTCCCGCGCGACGGCGGACCCCCGCGCATCCTGCTCGGCGGGGCCCGCAGCGTCGGGGGTTACGCCATGGCCGGCGAGACCCTCGTCGCCGTCGTCGCCACCGACGTGAGCGCCGGCGAGGTCGTCGCCGTGCGCCGGGGCGAGGAGCGGGTGCTCTCCGACGCCGGTGTCGCGCTGACGGCGAGGGCCGCGCTGCGACCGATGACCGAGCTGTCCGCGCGGGCTCCCGACGGCTATCCCGCCGACGGCTGGATCGTCAAGCCGGCCGGTCCCGGGCCGTTCCCCGTGCTGCTCTGCATCCACGGCGGGCCGTTCATGCAGTACGGCTACACGCTCTTCGACGAGGCGCAGGTCTACGCCGGGGCGGGCTACGCCGTCGTGCTCGGCAACCCGCGGGGCTCGGCGGGCTACGGACAGGCGCACGGCCGGGCGATCGTCGGCGACTTCGGCGCCCTCGACCGTGACGACCTCCTCGCGCTGCTCGACGCCGCGCTCGCCGATCCCGACCTCGACGCCGAGCGCGTCGGCGTGCTCGGTGGCTCCTACGGAGGGTTCATGACCTCCTGGCTCGTCGGCACGACCGACCGGTTCGCCGCCGCGGTGAGCGAGCGGGCGGTCAACGCCTGGGACTCCTTCCTCGGCGCGAGCGACATCGGCTGGCTGTTCGCCCCGGCCTACATCGGCGAGGATCCCCGCGAGCTCCGGCGGCAGAGCCCGCTCTCCCTCGCCGAGCAGGTGCGGACACCGACCCTGCTCATCCACTCCGAGGAGGACTGGCGCTGCCCGGTCGAGCAGGCACAGCGCTACTTCGTCGCGCTCAAGCGGGCCGGGGTCGACACCGAGCTCGTCCTCTTCCCCGGGGAGGGCCATGAGATGTCGCGCTCAGGTCTGCCGAGCCACCGGGTCGCGCGCTTCGAGACGATCCTCGACTGGTTCGCGACCCACCTCCGCGGCTGAGGCCGCGACGCTGCCGCGGCAGCCGCGAGCCCCCGACCTCTCGGTCGGATCCCAGGGCACGGTCATCGTCGCGGCGGGTCGGGGCCCCCGCGGGCAGCGTTCGGGACGCGGGAGGTGCCCGGCGGGCTCGCCGAAGGGCGCGCGAGGCGGAAGCGCTCGCCGTCGGCGACGACACGCCACCCCTCGTGGTGGATGCGGTGGTGGCAGGCCGAGCAGACGAGCGTGAGGTTGGCGAGGTCGGTGGGACCGCCGTGCCGCCACCAGGTGACATGGTGGATCTGGCAGCGGGACGCCGGTGCCTCGCAGCCGATGCAGCGCCGGTCGCGCATGATGACCGCCGCTCGGAGGCTGCGGGTCGGGTTCCGGTGCCGTCGCCCGACGTCGATCGTGTCGTCACCGCGCCAGGCGATCGTCCGGGTCTCGGCGTCGCAGGCCAGCCGCTGGGCGGTGGCCGAGGAGACAGGCCCGTGGCCGACGAGCTCGGAGGGTGCGGCGTCGGGGTCACCCGCGAGCGCCTCGGCCGAGGAGAGCACGAGCAGGTGGGGACGCCCCATCGGCCCGCGCGGGCGCGGTCGGCCTGTCGGTCCGCCGGAAGGCTTCGCGGCCTCGCCGGGCTCCGCCCCACCGGAGTGCTCCGCGGCCTCGCAAGGCCCGGCGGCACCGGGCGACGCTGCGGCGCCAGGAGGCCCCGCACCATCCGGGCGCGTCGCACCATCCGGGGGCGCTGGGGCGCTTGGAGAGGCGCCGCCCCCCGGGGAGGCGTCCGCCCCGCCGACGACGTCGAGGCCCCCCGCGTCGAGGATGCTGCGGAGGCCATCGGCGAGGGCGTCGGCGTTGCGCTGCCCCTCGTCGCGCTCGTCGGCTGGCCCGTGGGGGGCCGCGTGCGAGTCGAGGAAGCTCGACACGAGCGCCCCGGTCTCGGGGTCGAGCTCTCCGGAGAGCCGACGCAGCCGAAGCTTCCCGCTCGGCGGCCCGAGACGCAGCCAACGGTGCCGGTGGGCTCGGCGCTCGCGCTCCTCGAGGCTCGGCGCGCCCCGCTCGGCCTCGAGGTCGGCGAGGAGGCGCCGAAGACGCCCCACGCTCGACTCCGGGCCCTCACCCGCGACGAGCGCATCGACCTCGGCCGCGGCCGCGGCGAGGGCGACGGGGTTCTTCGAGAGCTCCCGGTCGTCCCTGAGGCGGGCGAGGCTATCGGCGGCCGAACGCGCGTGGCGCGGCTCGAGCTCGCCGGCGGCGAGGCGGGCGGCGGTCGCCGGCAGGCTGTCGAGCGCGACGCTGTCGGCGACCTCGCGCTTGGCCTGCCCGAAGCTCACCCCGGCGCGCGCCGCGAGCAGCCCTGCGGTCGACGACGCCCCGAACCGCAGGCAGGTCTGCCGCTCATCGAGCCCGGCGATCCGCCGCAGCCGCTCCGCCTGCAGACGCCAGGCAAGACGCTCGATGGCCTCGGTCGAGGCGACGAGCTGGGCCTCGCACAGCGGCCGCCCGTCATCCGTGTCGCGGCCGCGGCCCTCGTCATCGTCCTCGACCCTCGTGGCCGCGAGACGGTCAACGACCGCGCCGGCGTGGGCGAGCAGCCCCGCGTCGTCGAGCTCCTCGAGCGCGGCGGAGGCTGCCGCGACGGCGTCGTGGCGCCGTGCGTCCTCGGCGATGCGCGTCTGCGTCGAAGTCATGGCCCTGAGGGTGGCACGGCGGCGACGCCACGAGCCGGGTTCGTCGCGAGGGCCTGTGCACAACCGCCGGCGCAGGCCCCCTCCCCGCAGCCCCGCACGACCGCCGGCGCAGGCCCCCTACCCGCAGCCCCGCGCCGCGGCCGGCCCGGTCACGAGCTCCTCGCGGGCGATGACCCATCCCGTCGGGTTCACCGCCTCGTCGACCTCCGCGCGCCGCAGCTCGACGACGACCGGCCTACGGGCCCCGTCGGGACCGGACTCCACCGCACGCTGCCCAGCGGATGCCGGCAACCCGCCGGCGGGGAAGGCGACCTCGACCTCGACGAGCACGCAGGTCTCGTCGGCGTCGAGCAGGTCCCGGAAGCGACGGCTGGGCGCCCCCTCGGCACCGGGGAACCCCTCGAGGTCACCGGCGAGGACGTTGCGCAATCCATCGGCACGCCGCCCGGCCTCCCCGGATGCGAAGGTGGCGGCGAGCCGCGCCTCGACCTCCTCGGAGACCGCCCCCTGCTCCTCGAGCAGCGCGAGCGTCTCGGCGTGCGTTGCGGCGAGCGCCTCGACGACCCGGGCGACGTAGGCCTCGTGGGGGCCGGTCGGGGGCACCGCGAAGTCCTCGGGGCCGCTGCAGGCGCCCACCGCGACGGCGAGCGCGACGACGACGTGCAGGCGGGCGAGGTCCCCCCACCGGGAGTGGGTGGAGGCGGCGGGCCGGGACGTCAACGGCTCAGTGGCGGAAGTGACGCACACCGGTGAGCACGAGCGGCACGCCACGCTCCTCGCAGGCGGCGACGACCTCGCCGTCGCGCTTGCTGCCGCCGGGCTGGATGATCGCCCGCACCCCGGCGGCGAGCGCGGCGTCGGGTCCGTCGCGGAAGGGGAAGAACGCATCGCTGGCGAGCACCGACCCCTCCGCTCGGCCTCCGGACTTCTCCACGGCGAGGCGCACGCTGTCGACGCGGCTCATCTGCCCCGCGCCGACGCCGACGACGGCGCGGTCGGCGGCGAGGAGGATGGCGTTGGACTTCACATGGCGGACCGCGCGCCAGGCGAAGGCGAGTTCGGCCAGGGTGGCCTCGTCGGGAGCCGAGGTGGTGGCGACGGTCCAGTCCTCGGGACGGGCCGGGGCGAGGTCGGGCTCCTGCACGAGGATCCCCCCGCTGACGGTGCGGGCGGTCCGCGCCGCCGGCGGTGGGGTCGCCGAGGTGATCCGCAGCAGGCGGAGGTCCCGCTTGCGCTGGAGCACCTCGAGGGCCCCCGGCTCGTAGTCGGGGGCGACGACGACCTCGGTGAAGACCTCGGCGATCCGCTCGGCGGTCGCGGCGTCGAGGGGGCGGTTGACCGCAACGATGCCGCCGAAGGCGCTGACCGGGTCGCCGGCGAGCGCCTTGGGATAGGCCTCGGCGAGGCTCTCGGCCTCCGCGAGGCCAGCCGGGTTCGTGTGCTTGATGATCGCGACGCACGGGGCGTCGGCGTCGGCGGCGGCGAGCCAGGCGGCGTCGGCGTCGAGGAGGTTGTTGAAGGAGAGCTCCTTGCCGTGGAGCTGCTCGGCGGAGCCGAGCCCCCATGGCTGGCCACGCTCGACGTAGTACGCCGCCGCCTGGTGGGGGTTCTCGCCGTAGCGCAGGGTCTGCGCGCGGGTGTAGACGGGGCCGTAGCGCGCGGGGAACGGCTCGTCGCGCTGCAGCCAGTCGCGCACATCGGCGTCGTAGGAGGCGGTGTGCGCGAACGCCGTCGTCGCGAGCTCGGCGCGCAACGTCGCCGTCAGCCCACCCTTGCCGAGGGCGTCGAGGACGACGGGGTAGTCCTCGGGACGGACGACGACGCCGACGTGGGCGTGGTTCTTCGCCGCGGCTCGGACCATCGTCGGGCCACCGACGTCGATCATCTCGATGGCCTTGGCGGCGCTGACGTCGGGGTCGGCGACGGTGTCGCGGAACGGGTAGAGATTGACGACGACGAGGTCGAACGCCGCGATGTCGTGCTCGGTGAGGGCGTTGAGGTGGGTCGCCTTGTCGCGGTCGGCGAGGATGCCGGCATGGATCGCCGGGTGGAGGGTCTTGACCCGCCCGTCGAGGATCTCGGGGAAGCCGGTGACGTCGGCGACCTCGGTGACGGCCACGCCGCAGGCCCGGATGGCCGCGGCGGTCGACCCCGTCGAGACGATCTCCGCGCCGGCCTCGGCGAGCCCGCGGGCGAGGTCGGCGAGGCCGGACTTGTCGTAGACGCTCACGAGCGCGCGGCGGATCGGCAGGGCGTCGGTCATGGCTGGATCCTCACGTGGCGCCCGTCGACGGACAG
>SLNF01000183.1 GCA_007133145.1 Nitriliruptorales bacterium | reverse complement strand
TGGGGTTCCGCGCCGATGCGCGCGGGCGAGTGAGGGATCATCCGGAGCCCGCTCGGCGTCGCCACCACCCTACCGAGGCGCGCCCGAGGGCTAGTATGCAAAGGTATCTTTGTCTCTTGTCTGTCATACTGGTGGGCATGACGACACGCAGCGAGCGGATCGCCGAACTCGAAGCCGAGAGCGCCGAGGCGATGGAGCAGGCGCAGCTGCACTTCGCCCGCGCTGCGGCGCTGAGGGAGGAGGCCCGGCTGTTGCGGGAGGGATCGCAAGTGGCCACCGACGTCGCGGCGCTCAGCCGTGTCGACGCGATCGTGGCGGTGCTGCGCGAGGCCGCGGCGCCGCTGTCGCCGGCGCAGATCGGCGAGGCGCTGGTAGCCGCCGGCCGGCCCGAGGACTCGCGGCAGACGATCACCGCCTCGCTTGACTACCTCCGCAAGCAGGACCGCGTCGTCCGGGTCGGGCGGGGGAGGTACGCCGCCGCGGCATGACTCTGCTCAGGTGTCGTAGACCTTGAGCACCTCGTCGCCGAAGTGGTCGATGACTTTGACCGCGATCCGCCCCCTTGATGGTTTCGGGAACGGGTGGCTGACCGGGGAGTACCGCGACGCCCACGCGTTGGGGTCGATGTCGGCCTTCAAGGCCCTCTGGAGCTTCACGTACGGCTCGTCGACGCTGGTGACGGAGGCAGGGCGCACGAAGAATGCGTCCTCTCGCGATCGCACCCGCAGCCGGGGCGCTGCGGCGCCGCGACGACCACGCACGCGAGCGGCGAGTGCTCGCGGTGGCCGGATCGTCAGGCCACTCAATCGGAGCCCGGCGGCCCAGCCGGAGGCATGACCTGCACGGTCAAGGCCTCGTTGACTGCCGCAACGACCGTCGACAGGGCCTGGTCTGCCGCGGCGATCCGTGTCGCCAATCGGCGCGCCGAGCTCCGCCGACCCCGGGGCACGAGCACGTCGACCAGCCGCGGCGGTCCCGCCAAAGCCGCCAAGCGCAGGATCCGACCGTCGGCGCCGCTCGGCACATCGTCGGCCAGCAGCACGTCGCGCACCGCCTCACGCAGAGCGTGCACACGGCTGCGTTCGACCAGCCTCCGGCTGCTCACGGGGATGACGCCGAGGAGCTTGCGACGCTCCGACGCGAGCGCGCCAACCTCGAGGAGCAGCGCTTCGGCGTCCCGTAGCAGACCCACGCCCGCGAGCGCCTTGACGGCGGCGTCGACGGTCGGTGGCCGCCCTCGTCGCTCGGCGACCTCCAGCGGCCGGTCGAGCAACGCCTCGCCGGACCTCCCCCCGACCGGACGCAGACGCTTGCCTTCCACGGCGACCAGGCCCTCGTCGATCGAGTCGAGCAGCAGCGCCCCCGCCACCGCCGCGTCGAGCTTGTCGGCGTGATCGCTGTAGAGCATCCCCTCGGCGTCGCTCCACGCCAGCAGCATCAAGTCCGTAGCGAGCAGCGGTCGCATCGACCCCCTCCTCGACCTCGCGCAACCTGCCGGATCCATCGTCGCAGCGAGACGCCCGCCATGCGAGATCTCCGTTCTCGGGCTGCGCCCCCCCGACCGGCCTCCGGTGCGTGGCGAGCTGGGCATGGCCCTCGCCGATCGCGCGAGCCCCCTTGCATCGCCGTCGGGCGGGGAGGGTGTGGCCGCGGAGGACGGGCAAGGTGAGGGTGGTTGACCCCGCGGGGCGGCGGAGGTCGTGTCGGTCAGGGTGAGGGAACGGGGTCGGACCTCGCGACGGCCCGCAGCACCCGCGGCAGGAACCGGAACGGCAAGGGCGGTTGGACGACGTCGAAGGTGCCGGCGGTCACGATCGCGAGGTCGGGGCAGTGGAAGAGCCACGTCGCGGTCGATCCGCTGTGCCCCACGATCGGGGGGATGGAGAAGAACGGCGACATCCACCGCGGAGGCGCGTAGCGCATCACCCCCAGCCCGTAGCCGACGGGGAAGAACACCCGGTTGACGTGCCGATGCATCCGTGGCCAGGTCGCCGGGTCGTCGAACACCTCCCCGCCGACCACGGCCGTGAGGAACCGCACCTGGTCGGCGAGGGTGGAGACGATGCCCCCCTCAGGCACCTGGTGGGTGAGCGCGCCGTGCGGCTCGAGGACGACGTCGCCCGACCACACCGCGGCCTGAGGTCCGGCGGGCGCGCCCGACCGCGGGGGCTCTGGGTACGACGAGGTGTCGTCAAGCCCCAGCGGCCCGAAGAGCGTCTCGGCGAAGACCACCCGCAGCGGCTCGCCCACGATCGCCTCCACGACGGCGCCGAGCAACTGGAAGTTCGTGTCGGCGTAGACGGCCCGACGCTTCGACGCGCCCAACGGTTGCGGCGGGAAGTGCGGCGTGAGCTCCTCCCGAGCCAGCCGCAGCACCTCATCGAAAGGCACCGGCGCGTCCTCACCCGCCAGCAGCCGCTCCTGCGGGCTGCGACCGCTGCGGGGGGCCTCGGTGTAGTAGTCCGGCAGCCCCGAGGTGTGGCTGAGCAGGTGCTCCAGGGTGATCGCTGCGGTGTGGTCGACCCCACCGAGCACGTGCAGGCCGTCGGTCACCTCGGCGGCGAGCAGGTCGACGACGCGATCCTCGAGCCTGACGCGGCCCTGCTCCACCAACCGCATCACCACCACCGCGGTGAAGAGCTTGGTGACGCTCGCGACGAGGTAGCGCGTGTCGGCGGTGGCCGGTGTCCCGTCCCCGTCGGCGAGGCCGTGCGCGCCCCGCCAACCCCACGACCCGCCGACATCGGCGACCGCCAGCAGTCCGTGGCGCACACCGCGGCCGCGCTGCACCGCACGCCGCAGCAACCCGTCGAGCTCGGCTGCGAGCGCCCCACCCTGGAGTTCGGTCACGGTCGGTCCTTCGATGGGCCCCACGACAGCGACACCTCACCCTGCCAACGGAAGGCGGGAGCGGCAAGACCGCGCGCCCACCCAGGCCGCAACGTGACGCGGTCGCCACGACCCCGAAGTCGAGCCCAGCCTCGACGCGACCCGACCGACCCGCCCGCGCGACCTCCTCGCCCGGGCGCCCCAGCGCACCGACCCCCGCGCGAGGCGACCCGATCGTCGGTCCCGCCGGGTGTCGGCCGCACCCACGAGCCACTACGCTGCGCATCGACGGGTCATCCGCTGGGTGCAGGCACGGGACCCGAGCGTCAGGCGGCCCACCCCGGGGCCGCACCGGCCGGCGCCGTCGAGGGTCGAGCGGGCCCCTGGTGACAGGGCAACGGCGATGAGGACACTGGTCTACGGCGCAGGCCCGCTCGGCTCCTACGTCGCCGCGAAGCTGCACGAGGCCGGCGCCGACGTCGCGCTGCTCGCCCGTCGACAGCGGCTCGCCGACGTCCGCGCCCACGGCGTGGTCCTGGAGTTCGTGCCCGACGGCCGCCGGGAGACCCACCACGTGCCGGTGGTCGAGGAGCTCGCCCCCGACGACGACTACGCGCTCGTGCTCGTCGTGCTGCGCAAGGACCAGACCGCGGCGGTCCTGCCGACGCTCGCGGCCAACCGGCGGGTCCGCACGGTGCTGTTCCTGCAGAACAACGCCGCCGGCTTCGGGGAGTACACCCGCTGGCTGGGCGCGCAGCGGGTCATGGCCGGCCACCCGACACTCGGGGGGCAGCGGGACGGCGCGGTGATGCGGATCCTGCGCTTCGGCCCTCTGCCGATCCCCATCGGTGAGCCTGACGGCTCGGTCACCCCGCGCACCCGCGCCGTGGCAGCCCACCTCGCGCGGATGCGCGGCCACCGGGTGCAGCTCCGCACCGACATCGACGCCTGGCTCGCCAGCCACATCCCGGCGCTCCTGCCCTACCTCGGGCTCTACGCCGTCGGGCTCGACACCCGCCAGTTCGCCGCGACCCGCGACGCCCGGCTGCTCGGGGCTCGCGCCCAGCGGGAGGCGCTGCGGGCACAAGCCGCCGCCGGCGTCCCGGTCACGCCCCCGTGGATCTGGGCAGCCGCGCTCCAACCCGAGCCGCTCGGGCTCGCGCTGCTGCGGGCGCTCGCGACGACGACGCTCTTCGAGGTCGGCATCGCCGCCCATGCGCGGTCGGGGCGCGGTGAGGTAGGCGAGCTCCTGCGGGACTACCGCGACCGCGTCGCCCCCGCTGGACTGCCCACCCCGCTGCTGGATCGCGCGATCGCCCACGTCGACGCCAGCGTGCCCGACCTGCCCACGGGCAGCCGCGAGATCCCCGTGCGCTGGACCGGCCTGGCGGCGCTGGCCGCCGCCGGCAGCGTCATCACCGCCGGAGCGGCCTGGCGCCGACGCGGCTGAGGCAGGGCCGCGCCGGCGCAGTCACCGCCCCGTCGATCGCGCCGCGGTGGGGCGCCGGAGGCTCACGGGCGACAGCCGACCGCCCGCGTGGCAGCGTCACCCCGTCTCGCGGGTGAGCGCCGAGGGGTCGATCCGCGCGGTCTGCGCGCCGGTCTCGTCGACCGCGGCGATCGTGAACGCGTAGGTCGCGAGGTCGGCCTCGAGCCGGGCCTCGTGCCCGTCGTGGCGCCACGTCAGCGCGAGCTGCTCGGCCGGGGTGTCCTCGATGGTGCCCACCGCCTCGAAGCCGAACGCCGGGCAGGCGGCCCGAAGGCCTTCACGAACGCGTTCCAAGTGGGGGGGGTCGACGCCGAGGAAGCCACCGCGTCAGCCCTGCTCAGACCCTTCGCGCGGGAGTCCCACGGGGGCGTGGCTTCCGCGCGAAGCTCCGCGCGGGGATCCGCACCTTCTCGCGCCACCAAGCGAGCGGATCGCCGGGCCCGAGACCGCGGGCGCCGCGGCGACGGGCCGGACCCGGCTGCCCGGCGCTCGCACCTGGCGTCGCCGGAGGCTCACCCGTCGAGCCGGGTGGCGCCCCGGGTGTCCCGGGCCGGCAGTGGCCGGCCGAAGACGCGCTCGTAGAGGTCCTGGCCGTGGCTCGTCCGCAGCGGTTCACCCTCGAGGAGGCGGAAGGGCCGCTGTCCGCCTTCGCCGCGCTGCGCACGGAGGAACGTCGTCGGCAGTGGGCGCTCGTCACGGAGGCGTGCGGCGAGCTCGTAGAAGTGGGTGACGAAGACGACGCTCGCGCCGCGATCGCCGAGCGCGCGCACGACCTGCAGCGCGAGCTCGGAGCCCTCCCGTTCGTTGGTCGAGGAGAACGACTCGTTGGCGAGGACGAGGCTGTCCACCTCGACGCTCTCCACGATCGCACCCATGCGGGTGAGCTCCTCGTCGAGCTTGCCGGCGGTCATCGTCGTGTCCTCACCCCGGGGGAAGTGGGTGAGGACGCCGCTGCGCACGCTCGCTTCGAGGGCCTGAGCCGGGACGAACATGCCTGCCTGGAGCATGAGCTGGGCGAGTCCGACGCTGCGCAGGAACGTCGTCTTGCCGCCTTGGTTGGCGCCGGTCACGAGTATGACCGGCGTCTGGGTGGCCTCGACGTCATTGCCGACCACCTCGCCTCCCTTCACGAGCGCGAGGCTGGGGTCGTACAGCCCCTCCGCCCGCAGCGACGGCCCCTCGGGCAGCACGTCGGGCAGGCTCGTCGGCTGCCCGAGGTCGCCGAGCCTCTCGGCGAGGTTGACGCAGCCGAGGTAGAACGCGAGCTCGGTACGGAGGTCGCGTATGAAGCCCGCGAGGTGGTCGGCGGACTGCGCCGCGGCGGTCGCCACCGCGGCCACGCCGCGGGAGCGCAGGTCCGCCAGCGCCCGCGCGCCCGTCTCGTCGTGATCGGGCAGGGAGAAGCCGTAGCCCTCCCGCGCCATGGGCAGGACCTTCGCGAGCCAGCCCTCCCCCTCGGCGCGACGCAGGACGTAGTCGGTGCCCCGGTTGCCCCTGCCGAGGGTGGCGCTCAGCAGGACGCCGTCGCGGAAGCGCAGACGACGCAGGTGGCCGTCGACCTCGGTGAAGTACTCGTCGGTGAGCTCACGCTGCAGCGCGGCGAAGAGCGTGGTCAGTCCCCTCGAGGCCGGCGCGTCGGCGGACCGCTCGACGATCGCGCGGAGCCGCCGCAGCACCCCGACGAACACCTCGAGGGCCGACAGCGAGCCGTGGAGCTTCGAATCAGGCGTCGTGCCGCGCCACACCAGCGCCCGTCGGGCGTCGAAGAGCCCGTCGGCGACGACCTCGTAGAGGCTGCGCACGAGGGCTGGGTGAGCGAGGCAGTCGCGCAGCACCGCCTGGCGGTAGCGGATGACGTCGGGGTCGGGCAGGGGCGTGAGCAGGACGTGCCGCGCCACGGTCGTGATGAAGTCGTCCTCGCCAGCCATCGCCGCGACGAGCGTGTCGATCTCGAGGTCGTTGGCGGTGTCCCCAGCCAGCGGTGGCAGATCGGCATCGGGGTCGATCCCGGTGTCGGGATCGAGCAGGCGGGCCCTCATCGGTCGTCACCGCTGAGCTGGCGGTAGGTGAGCCCATGGCGCTCGGCGAGCGCGAGGGCGTAGGAGCGGCCGTCGGCGGGTCGCCGCTCGATGCGCAGCGTGCGCACGGTGGGGTCGGCCGGGTCGACACCGGCGACATAGCTCGCCCGACGGGGGTCACCGCCGGCGAGCTCGTCGATGAAGGTCACGAGCAGGGTGAGCCCGGCGTTGTCGGCGAGCTCGTCGAGCACGGCGTCGCCGATCTCGAGGGCGTCCTGGACCGTCGTCGAGCTCAGGGCCTCGTTGAGCACGACGACCGTGCGGGGCGAGACCGTCGAGACGATGGCCTCCAGGGCCTCGAGGTCCTCCTCGAGTCCGCTGCGCTGCGTGGCCAGGCGCTCCTCGCCCCGGAAGTGCGTGCGCACCGCGTCGGCGTGGAGCAGGCGGGCCGAGGCCGCGGGCACGGGACAGCCGAGGGCGGCGAGGTGGTGGACCTGGCCGATCATCCGCCCGAACGTCGTCTTGCCGCCCTGGTTCGGTCCGGTCACGACGACCACGCGCTCGGCCTCGTCGAGGTCGACCCCGTTGGTCACGACACTCGACGGTCTCGCCGCGGTCGAGGCGAGCGCGAGGTCGTAGCCGTCGCTCAGGCTGGTCTCACCGGGCGTCGTGGTGAGCGTCGGGTAGCACATCGGCAGACCGGCGTTGCGCAGCGGGGCGAGGAGGTCGAGGTAGGCGAGGTAGAAGCCCGCGTGCCGGTCGAGGTCGTCGACGCGGGGGTCGGCGAAGTCGGCATGGCGCTCGCAGAAGCGCGCGAGGGCGGCGAAGGCCTCGGGATACAGGCGCGCGACGAGGTCGAGGATGCGCGCCTCCACGTGGTTCATGTGCCCGGACCATCCGAGCTTGTGTGCGTGCTCGGCGACGGGGCCGTCGCGGAACACGGCGAACGTGCTCGCGACCTCCGCGCTGTAGTCGGGTTGGCCGGCGTAGGGGGTGACCTGCACGCGCAGGCCCTGGATGTGCACGCAGTAGACGACCTCGTCGAGCAGCGCGGCGACCTCCTCCGCTTCGGTCTCCACCCTGCGGAAGTCCTCTCCTGCCACCACCTCGCGCAGTGCCGTGCGGCTCGCGCGCAGGCCTTCGGAGTCGAGGTCGGCGGACTCGAGGCCCGCGAGGAGCTTACGGGTCGCCGCGCAGTACGCGGCGACCGCGTCGTGCTGCCAGCCTTGCCGTTGGTAGCGGAAGCGCAGGCGGGCGGCCTCGCGCCGCAGGGCACGGGCGCGGGCCATCGCCGTGGCGAACGCGCGCAGTGCCTCACCGACCTCGGGGTCCTCGACGTCGGCGAAGACGGCCTGGCGGTGGCGGATCGCGGTGCCGTCGCGGAGCACGCTGCGAAACAGCGGCGCGAGATCGTGCTCCTCGCGGCCGTTGACGAGCGCCTCCACGACCTGGTCGAGGTTGAGGTCCTCGAGCGTCGCCGACGACTGCTCGACGACGGAGCGGTCGGCGTCGGCGGGCCACAGTGCGTCGGCTGGGTTCACCACGGCACGTCCCCGCCCAGCGCCTCGGTGAGCGCGTCGAGCCGCTCGGCTACGCGTGCGGCGTCGCGCTCGTAGGCGTCGAGGTCGGCGCTGGCCCTCGCCCGTTGGCCCTTCGCCCGCTCGACGGCGAGCCGTACCCCCGAGGAGACCTCCGAGACGTGCTCGCTCATGCGCTCGGCGTAGCGCAGGCGAAGCTGCTCGAGCCGCTGGCTGAGGTCCCAGCGCGCCCGCCCGACATGCTTGTGGAGCTCGGCCGCGGCGACCTCGGCGGCGTCCTCGACGGCGCGCTCCCGCTGCCGCTCGGCGGGCAGCAGCCGGCGCAGCGCGCTCGCGATCCCGGCTCCCATCGGTGGTGGGCGGAACAGACGGTAGGTGAAGTCGGCCTCGGCCTCGTGCCCGGCCGGCGTT